>JAFMSA010000216.1 GCA_017353855.1 Alphaproteobacteria bacterium | reverse complement strand
TTAGTGTCGGGCCCCAGACTTCCGTACATGAGGTGGCGAGGCTTCTCTCCGAACGGGGGTATCAGCGGCGTGCCGATCGTCGATGCCCAGGATCGGCTAGTCGGCATCCTCAGCGAAGAGTGATCTCTTGCATCGCCTCGAAACCGGGACCCGAGCGGGTACAGCGGCGACGCGGGTCGTGGTGGCTCGATTGGATCGCGTCGGGACGAGGGGCTTGCTCGCGATTATGTAAAATCACATGGTCGCAAAGCGAAAGACGTCATGACCCGCGACGTGGTGTCGGTCAGCGACACCGCGGAGCTTGGCGATATTACGACATTGCTCGAAACCAAAACAACAAAGCGTGTCCCCGTCGACAGGGATAGCAAAGTCATCGGGATCGTCAGTCGCGCAAACCTAGTGCGAGCCTTAGCGGCCGCCGGAATCCGGCTGACGAGCGACACTGCCGTGGACGATCGGACAATCCGCGAAAGGCTGGTCGCCGAGCTTAAGGCTCAGGAATGGGTTCACACCTGGGGGGCGGACGTCATCGTGAGGGAGGGCGCTGTCCACCTCTGGGGTCTCCGACGACCGCCCTGCCGAAGAAAGAACAGCTCTGCGCGTGGCCGCCGAGAACATCCCGAGTGTTCGCAGCGTCGAGGAGCACGTCGTGCCTGTGCCGATGCCTTCACCAACCTTTTGAAGCGGGTGCGCAGTAATCCTGCCCGACCCTTGTGCTCCTCCCGTGAGCCGCGTCCGTGCCCTGCTGCTAGTGGCGAACACGCTCTATCAGTTCGACCCAGCGGTCGAGCACGGGCAAGACGGCGCCGGCGCGGTCCGAAGGCAGGCTGACCACCACCCGCGCGATCCCCAGATCACGATGTCGCTTTAGACGATCCGGATCTTCGGGGACCCCCCACACCGTCACCGGTACCGAAGCGGGATCGCGCCCGGCCTCGGCCGCCATCTGCCGGAAGCGCGGCACAAATTCGGTGACATCGCCATATTGCGGGCGGCTCGCATGCGGGATCCAGCCGTCGCCATAGGCGAGCGCACGCCGGGCGGCATAAGGAAACGCGCCGCCGACGATCACCGGCGGATGCGGCTGCTGTGCCGGTTTCGGCGAGGCCACCATCGGCGGGAAGTCGACGAACTCGCCGTGGTACTCAGCCTCGCGGTGGGCCCAGATTTCCTTCATCGCCGCGATGCGCTCGCGCATCAATTTGAACCGCGTCCCGAACGCAGTGCCGTGATCGGCCATCTCCTCGGCATTCCAGCCGCCGCCCACCCCGAACAAAAATCGTCCACCGCAGACCTGGTCGAGCGAGGCGACGAGCTTGGCCGTTTGAATTGGATCGCGCTGAGCCACCAGACATACGCCGGTGCCTACCCTCAAACCTTTCGTCGCAATCGCTGCGGCCGTCAACGTGACGAACGGGTCCATTGCGTCGTAATACTTCTTCGGCAGCTCGCCCCCTTGCGGGAACGGGGTCATGCGCGAGGTCGGGATGTGGGAGTGCTCGGGTGCCCATACCGATTCAAAACCCCGCGCTTCGAGCGCCTGCGCGAGGTCGGCAGGCGAAATTGAGTAATCGGTGAAGAACATCGCGGCGCCGAAATCCATACCGCTCTCCCGACACGGCGCCGCGGCGCCCTAGTTCGTGCTTATGCGAGACGGACCCTGACGGCTTCCGGCCCCTTGCGGCCTTCGGCGATGTCGATCAGCACGCGCTGACCTTCGGCGAGAGTCTCGACGCCCGACCGGTCGAGTACCGAGGCGTGCACAAACGCGTCCTTGCCGCCCTCGTCGCGCACGATGAAGCCGAAGCCCTTCTGGGCATTGAACCACTTCACCGTGCCGGCCTCCTGAACGGTGGGCTCGGAGGTTGCAGGTCCCCGGCCGACCGGTGGATAGGCTGACCGCCGTGCTGTAGGGGGAAGGGCTGTGCTGGTGTCGACACTGATGACCTCGGTGACCTGCGGGCCCTTTTGTCCCGGTGCGACACGGACCTCGAGCGTTTCGCCTGTCTGCACTGAGGCGATTCCGTTGCGGTCGAGCACGCTGGCGTGGAGAAAAGCATCTCCCGAGCCATCCGAAAGCTCGACGAAGCCAAACCCCCTTTCCGGCTTGAACCACTTGACGACGGCGCGTACCGGGGGTCCGGACGGGGTTTCGAACCGCGGTGTCGTATAGCGCGGTGCGGCACCAAATTCGCGGAGGGGCGGGTCATAGCCGTCGTCGTCGAAATCCCGGCGCCGGTTCTGACGAAAATTCCTGTCTCTAATCAAGTCAGCTTCCTGTCGGATCGGTTCACGGCCCAGTCGGGACCGCGGAAGCCGATTGTTCCAAAAAATCGACCGCCGCGCGAGCGGATTAATTGTGACAGTGAGACGAGACCAGCACGGACCGCCTCGCCGGTCCTTGCCGCAGGACAAAAGCTAGCCATAGCCCGGTCCAGACGGACCGCGGACCGAGCAGTCCGGATGCTCTTTCGGGTACATGATTCGAGCGGCAAACGCACCTCCTCGGCAGAAGTTCACATCCGTATCGGGCGGACATTGACCCGAAGAACGTTCAGTCGGGAAGTGGTCCCTCGGGAAAACACCACGTGAAGGAAAAACCATAGCGCTGAACCGGGGAACCAAGCTATAGACCGGGCGCTGTGGGATCGCGCCCTCGCTTCGTCAGAATTTCGTCATACGGGAGATTGATGGAATGCTAAGAAAAATCGCGATCGCGATGTGTGCGCTTGGTCTGGTCGCCGGTGGAATGGCGCTCCATACGCCGGCACGGGCACAGGGCGGTGTAAGGGTCGGCGCGCTGACCTGCAATGTCGCCAGCGGCTTTGGCTTTATTTTTGGTTCGTCGCGCAATATCCACTGCACCTTCGCGCCGCCTGGCCGCCGCCCCGAACACTATTTGGGAACCATCAACAGATTCGGCGTCGACATCGGCTATATCCGAGGCGGAGTGCTCATTTGGGCCGTCGTCGCACCAACAGCGAACCTTGCGCCGGGCTCATTGGCGGGGACTTTTGCCGGCGCTACCGCAGGTGCGACGGTCGGGGTCGGACTCGGGGCCAATGTGCTGGTCGGAGGCTCGGCCAATTCGATTGCGCTGCAGCCAGTGAGTATCCAAGGCACGACCGGTCTCAATGTTGCTGCCGGCATTGCCCAAATGACACTGACGTATCAGCCTGGCTGACCTCGCGTAAGCAGCCCCGCGTCTAAATCCGGGGGCTTTCGGTCCAAACTAAAGCCGCGCTTGACCCCCCTATGTCGAAGAAGAAACTTGGGGACTAGGTTGTCAGGAAGTTCAAGACCGAGGTGCGAATGCTTCCTCAGTTCGGACCTCCCGAAGGTGCGGTTGCAGACAGCTTTTGGGGCGGGGACGAAACGGATCGTACTCGAACGCTGCGCGGCAACATCGGCGAGGGGAACGCAAGCCAAGGGCTTCCTCTCACGAGGCCCCTTACCGGGCAAAGGGGGTGCCCCCGTCCTGGCGGCGGCTCCTCCCCATGTCTAAGGCCCGGGATATCACCTCGGAAAGACTTCGATGAGCGGATGGGCGCCGTCGCCAGGGAGGCACGGTCGCCGGCTCCTGCCGCATCGCTCACCTGGCCAGGCGGGCGACCCGGTGTTCCAGGTTGCCAGTCTTGGATCGCGGTCTAAGATGGTGGCCAAGAATGGCGATTTCCTTCCGGAGGCCATAACATGATCACGAAATTCGACAGTCTCTTCGCCGGGCACGTCGATATGGACGAGGTCGGCTATGGTGGGGTCCCGGTCAATGACCGTCGGTTCCCCAACGAGCACTTAGCCACCGTTTTCGACAAAGCGCAGTCGATGGCGCAGCTGATGGATCGGCTGGGTTACAGCGCGTTCTGGATGGCGGAGCACCATTTCCAGCGTGAAGGCTACGAATGCATTCCCAACGTCCTGATGATGGCCCTCCACCTCGCTCACGTTACGGAGCGAATAAAGATCGGCTGCGGGTTCAATATCACCCCCATGTGGCATCCCCTGCGGCTGGCGGAGGATTACGCGACGGCGGATATTCTTACTGGCGGGCGCATCATTTTTGGGGTAGGGCGCGGGTACCACACGCGCGAAGTCGAAAGCCTCGGTGCCCCGCTGCTCGATCAGCCGGCCAACCGCGAACTCTTCGAGGAACAGGTGGATATCATCTTCAAGGCTTTTAACGACGAAGCGTTCGCACATCGCGGCAAATACTACACCCTGCCGCCAGAGGTTCCGTATCGCGGCTATGCCCTCAAGGAGTTGACGCTCGTGCCCCGTCCGTTGCGGCGTCCGGTGGAGTGCTGGCAACCCATCCAGGGCGGTACGGCGCGGGCGATGGATTTTATGGCAAAGCACGGCATCAAGGGCCTCATCGGCGGCGGGTCGGCCGAAGGGGGTGCGATGCACAGGGTCGTCTTGGGTTGGCAGGAGGCCCACGAGCGCCGCGGTATCCAGCTCGAATTGGGCGAGCGGCTGTGCTTCGGGTTTCACTTCTATCTTGCCAAGGACCGCGAGCAGGGTATCCGTGAAGCAGCGAAATTCTATGAAGAGAACATGAAGATGTTCGGCGAGCTGCGGCTGGTGCGGGCCCTCTCCGACGAGCAGATCGAAATCATGCGGGACCCCAATCGCGCGCCGGGGGCCAAACTGCCACGGATCGAGGATGCCATCGCCAATGGCGGGTTCCTGTGCGGCTCGCCGGAGCAGGTCGTGGAGCATCTGAAGAGCCTTGAAAGGCGTTACCCGGGTCTCGATCGCGTCTCGGTGAGCTTGTCGGTCGGGGTGCCTAAGGCGGTGTGTCTGGAGCAGCTCGAGTGGTTTGCCAGCGAGGTGATGCCCGAGTTCGGCAGCGCAAAACTGGCCGAGCCGGCGATGGCGAAATAGAGCGGCCGTCCTGTTGCCCTGCCGCTCCCGCCCTCCACTGATTGCGGCGCGAGCTCTCGCGCAACTACTCCCTCGCTCCCCGGCCTGTCGCGGGTCCATAGAGGCCGGGGCGCTATCATGAGCGCCGCACCGAAGCGAGGGCTGAGGGAAGGGCGAGGGATGCGAAAACTCGAGTTCGGATGTGCCGAGGGTGGATAGTTCGCTGCAGCCCGGATGTCGGTCTAGCGGATTTCGGCCGTCTCCCGGAACACTGCCGAATCCCCGTTGCCGTCTCGCTGGTCGCCGCGTGGCACTGCTCGGCGGGACCGCGAGCAGAACGCGCCGGTGCGAGCTGCAAGCTCGGTTGCGATGAGGCTTACGCAAGTGGCTCCAGCTATCTAACCGCTTCAATTTTAATCCGGGAGTGCCAGTCCTAACCTAACCTATTGACAAATACAGTTCTCTTTAACTGCTCTGCATTTGTCAGATTTGCTGCGTTCCGTTCAACTGCTTGCAACGATCCGGAGCAGCTAACTGCCGGATTTGGGTTCAAGGACCCACGGCCACGGCGGGCGCGTTCGCGCCAGGCGCGTTTATCAAGGAGCTGATGCAGCATATCTCGGGCCTCGCCCTTGCCCAGTGCGGCGATCCGGCGGCGCAAATCGGGCCGACGTCAGTCGGATGGAGAACATCAGGCCGATGAAGAAGCCGGTCCGCAAACTCACATGTCAGCCGCTGATCCGATCCGAGGCGACGGTCCGAGCCGTGAGGATGGCCGAGCCAGAGAGCGGCCCTTTAATTTCTTATGTCCGCGCGCTGCGGGGAATTCCGCGAGACTTTGACCCGAAGCGGTCTCGACGACCCCGCTCGGGCACGCCCCCCGGCACTTGTTTCCCTGGATAGCCCCGGCCGAACGGCCCCGCGTTGTGCCGATGCCGATGCCCCGAGCCCGACCCCTTCACCGACGATGTGATAGTCCGGTTGCCGGCTAAGCGGCTTCGTCGAGGGTCGAGCCGACATCGAGGGTCGTCGCTCGGCGCAGGTCTCGCGGGTGAGTTTCGTCATGCGGGCGGCCGCGGTGCATCGTGCAACGATTGTCCCAAATGACGAGGTCGCCCGCCTGCCATTTATGGCTGTGAACAAATTCCGGCCGTGTCGCGTGCAGATTGAGGTCATACAGCAGGATGCGGCCTTCGGGTACGGGCCAGCCGACGATGTGTGAGGCGTGCGCCGAGAGATAAAGCGTCTTGCGCTGCGAGCCCGGGTGGAGGCGCACCAGTCGCTGCTGCGAGGGCGGATATTTTTCGCGCTCGCCGGCGAGAAATTCGCTAAAGCCGATCTGAGCGCGGGACCAGAAGACATCGTGCTCGGCGACGAGACCGTCGATTGCGTCCTTCATTGCATCCGGCAAGGCATCGTAGGCCGCGCGCATATCTGCGAATTCGGTCTCGCCGCCTCCCAGCGCGCTCGCAGACGGCACCGTAACCGCGTGCAACATCCCAAGCACCACCGGCACCGGCATATACGACGCATCGGTATGCCAGATGCGGTTTCCGAGGCTGTCGAGGCGCCGGCGGTCATGGCGCTCACGCAATCGGCCAGCCTCGTCCAGATTCGATATATCGCCGATTTCGGGCAGGGCGAGACGGCGTTTGCCGCCTTCGGCGGCGGATCGACCGATCTCGAGCCTGCCGAAATTGCCGGCGAAATCGCGCAACTGCTCATCGCTCAGCCGCTGGCCACGAAACACCAGCACAGCGTAGCGATTGATCAGCTCCCATAAGCTGCCGATGGTGGCTGCGTCGGCTGGCCGGCCGAGATCCACGCCGCTGACCTCGGCACCAAACAGCGGATGAAGCTGCCGTATTTCCATATCCAAGCATTCCCTCTCCGCGCTACTGGAACGAAGATCTGCCGGCTCGCCAACCGAGTCAATCAGTCCAGTACGCCGGCGTGGCATGCTCGCCGGAAACCCCGTCCTCCGAGGGCGGGGAGGAGCCCCGTGGCCGGTCTCCCACGTATCCCTTGAGCACCGAAAGCGGTGCCCTCCGCTGAGCCGGCAAACCAGCTCGGGGCCACAAGACGCCTCTCGAATATCAGCCGGCGAGATCAGGACGCCTCTTGAGGGGCACGCACTCGACGCGCCTTTGAGGGCGTTGACC
>JAFMSA010000802.1 GCA_017353855.1 Alphaproteobacteria bacterium | reverse complement strand
CGGATCAAGAGCGCTACCTATTTCGTGACGATGATCGATTTTGCCGAGTCCGGCGAACTGGCGGTCTTTATCGACGAGGAGCAGCTCTCGGCGCTCGAGGAACGCATGAACGCCAAGGGCTATCTCGAAGGCCGCGACATGGCGACCACCTTCAATATGCTGCGCGCCAACGACCTGATCTGGTCCTTCGTCGTCAACAATTACCTGCTCGGCAAGTCGCCCTTCCCGTTCGATCTGTTGTACTGGAACGGCGATTCGACACGCATGCCGGCCGCGATGCACAGCTTTTACCTGCGCAACATGTATCAGGAGAATCTGCTGATTAAGCCGGGCGGCCTCAGCCTCGACGGCGTGCCGATTGATCTGCGCAAAATCAGGACGCCGGCCTTCGTGCTGTCGACCCGCGAGGACCATATCGCCCCTTGGCGGTCGACCTATGCGGCGACCCAACTCTATCGCGGGCCCGTCACATTTGTGCTGTCCGCATCCGGCCACATCGCCGGCGTCGTTAATCCCCCCGGGGGCAAGTACGGCCATTGGGAGAACGACGACAACCCTTCGAATGCGGATGAGTGGCTCGCCACCGCGACATTCCACTCCGATTCCTGGTGGCCCGCGTGGGAGCGCTGGGTCTCGCGATATGCGGGCGGCGAAGTGCCGGCGCGCCGTCCCGGCGGCGGCAAGCTCAGGCCGATCGAGGACGCCCCCGGCTCTTATGTCAAAGTCCGTGCGGTCGACTAAGCACTGACCGGCTGCGGCCGGCGCATCGGGGACCAGACCAAAAAGCCGGTTGCCATCCTGGGATTGAGCACGCGAGGATGCCCGGAAGGGCTCCACGGGAGAGACGCGATGCTCGCCTGGTTCGGCGAATTAAACCGCAAGGAACGCCAGACGATGGGCGCCTGCTTTGGCGGCTGGGCGCTCGACGCGTTTGACGTGCAGATGTACAGCTTTGTGATCCCGACAGTGATTGCGCTCTGGGGTCTCTCGCGCGGCGAGGCAGGTCTCATCGGCACCGTGACGCTGCTGATCTCCTCCCTGGGCGGCTGGTTCTCGGGAACATTGGCCGACCGGTTCGGCCGCGTGCGTATGCTGCAAGTCACCATATTGTGGTATTCGATATTCACGTTCCTCTGCGCGTTCGCGCAGAATTTCGAGCAGCTATTCGTATTGCGCGCACTGCACGGGCTCGGCTTCGGCGGCGAATGGGCGGCCGGTGCGGTACTGATGGGCGAGGTGATCCGCGATAAGTACCGGGGGCGCGGCGTCGGCATCGTGCAGACCGGCTGGGCGATCGGTTGGGGCGTCTCGGCGCTCGTTTACACCGCACTTTATGCGTTTCTCCCCGAGACGATCGCCTGGCGTGTCCTGTTCGCGATCGGGCTGGTGCCGGCGTTCTTTGTGTTCTGGGTCCGCCGTCATATCGACGAGCCCGAAATCTTTCGCGAGCGACGGCGCGACCGCCCGTCGGTTGGCGTCCAGCATCTGTTTGCGGCGTTCGACGGCCCTTACCTGTGGACGACGGTCAAGGTCACGCTGATGGTGGCCGGGGCACAAGGCAGCGGCTACGCGCTCGGCATCTGGATGCCGACCTATTTGCGCACGGTGCGCGGCCTGTCGGCGACCGGGACCGGCGGGTTCCTGCTGGTGCAGATTCTGGGAGCGCTGTGCGGTTTTCTGTTGGGTTCCTATTTGAGCGACGCGATCGGCCGGAAATGGACCTTCATGCTCTCGGCGGTCGGCTCCGTCGCGATGATCCTCATTTACATGTTCGTGCCGATGGGCAATGCGGCGCTGCTCTTCGTCGGTGTCCCGCTTTTTGCCGTTTTTCTGATCAAATTCCCGCCAATGGGACCGTTTATGACCGAGCTCTATCCGACCAGCGTGCGCGGCACGGCTCAGGGCTTCTGCTACAACGCCGGCCGCGCGATCGGCTCGTTTCTTCCGTCTGCGATCGGGTTTGTCAGCGAGAGGTTGGCGCTCGGCACGACGATCGCGCTGTTCAGCGCTTTTGCTTCCGGCCTGATGGTAGTGATGCTGTTACTGTTGCCGGAGACCCGTGGCCGCACTCTCCAGAGCCTGGAGCCGGTGTCGGCGGACTGACCGCCCGTGGGGGTTGGGATAAAGGTCCGGCGCGCGCAACCTTAGGCGAAGGCTTGGCTGTTTCGGCGTTTCCACTTTACGTGCCCGTTTAGCCTTTTCCATAGTTCACGTTTCCGTACGCCCCCCGTGTCATCCCGGACGGTCGCATTTCGCGAGTCCGGTTGGCGACCATGACTGTCCC
>JAFMSA010000801.1 GCA_017353855.1 Alphaproteobacteria bacterium | reverse complement strand
GGTAGCGGGCCGGCAGCGGCGTTCCGTCGCCAGGCGGCCGAGCGATTGCCGGAGATCGACGCACTGCGTCTCGACGCCATGGACAAGGCCGGTATCGACCTCGCGGTGCTGTCACTGTTCCAGCCGGGGATCCAGGGCGAGCGCGACACCGTGACAGCGATCCGCAAGGCGAAAGCGGTCAACGACACGCTGGCCGAGCGAATCGCCAAGCATCCCGCGCGCTTGCGCGGTTTCGCCGCGGTGCCGATGCAGGATCCGCGTGAAGCCGGCGACGAGCTCGAGCGCGCGGTGAAAGAGCTCGGGTTCACGGGCGCGCTAGTCAACGGACACACCCGGGGTGTTTATCTCGACGACGCGTGCTGCCTGCCGTTCTGGGAGCGCGTCGCGGCGCTCGAGGTACCGATCTACCTCCACCCGGCGAATCCGATGAGGATCCCGGCGGCGTTCGAGGGCTATCCTGGCCTCGCGCAGGCGATCTTCGGCTGGGCAGCCGAGACTGGCGGCCATGCGTTGCGGCTGGTACTCTCCGGGCTCTTCGACCGCTTCCCATCGCTCACGATCATCCTCGGCCATATGGGCGAGGCGCTCCCCTTTTTCCTCTGGCGCATCGACAGCCGCTTCAAGATCAGTGAGCCCAGAGTATCGCTCCGCCAGATGCCGTCCGCGTATATCCGCCGGAACATCGCCGTCACCACGGCCGGCGTCTTCGCGCCCGAGCCGCTGCGTTGTGCGATCGACGCAATGGGCCTCGACCGCGTGCTATTCTCGGTCGACTACCCGCTCGAGGACAGCGGCGAGGCCGCCCGGTTCATCGAGACAGCACCGTTGAGCGAGGCCGAGCGCGAGGCAGTGTGCTTCCGCAATGCGGAGCGCGTACTCAGGCTGTGAGGACCGGCCGCACCGTCTGCGAGTGGCGGTGCCGCGCTGCCGCCGATAATACGCCGAAACCGGACCCTCACTTCCGGGTCGCGTCGCGGCAGAGCCGCGACGATCGTGCGTTATGCCACCTCCCCTGGTGCCAGCTCGTTATCGACGATCTGGCCAGAACTACCGAACGGCCCATTTCTGTAGCATAAGCGGACAAAGCCCGAACTCAGGCGGCGAGGAGATCGGGGTCAGGCGCGGTTCTAAGCGGCCGGTATCCGTCATGGTTTTCCGACACCTCATAGGCTTCCGCCCAGATGTAGTCGCCGGTCAGATTGACGTGCTCCCAACCGAGCGGTGACAGATGGGCAACGAGTTCGTCTGCAACCGGCTCGACGGCGCGCAGGGCGGTGATGGCGCGGTGCAGACCCGGCGGCGAGGCGGTGCTGATCACTGCCCGCAACCGCCGCCGGCTCATGATCCTGCTAATGCACTGCCTGCTCAAGCCGCCGTAGATCGATCAGCTCGAGGTCTCCGGAAGCAAAATTCGTTACCACTAAGGTGTTTTTATCCGGCGTGACGCTCAATTCTCGTGGAAAACTGCCAGCGGGAATGCTGAACGGGCGGGATATGAGATCCGACGCATTCAAGACCGACAGAGACTCGTGATTGCCGCCGCCAAAGCGGTTGGAATTCGCCACAATGACTTTGTTGCCAATCGCTATCACACCCACTGGAGACATCCCGACCGGTATCCTGGCCGGTCGGGCGTGCGCCGTGTCGCTTATCAGTTCGGCGGCGTCGAACCTCACGAGCGTGTTATCGCCGCGAGCGGTGACATATAAGGTACGGCCATCCGCAGATAGCGCGACCCGGACAGGATTGCAACCAGCCGACGCGCCGCCAAGCGTCGCGTGGGCCGGATCCGAGGCGGCTTTGGCGACGTCGATTACAAGCAACAGGCCCTCGGGATGGGGCGGCCCTTCACTGGTGCATTTTGACGGCCAGTTTTGCGGCCCCACTTCGCTGGTAGAATAGAGATATTTGCCGTTCGGCGAGATTGCTAATCCGACTGGTGCCACGCCGACCATGATGCGTCCGACCTTCCCCAGACCGGCAGGCAGGCCGCTGGCGTCGTAAACGCTAAGGGATGCGCTGCGCTCATTGGCGACGAAGAGAAGACTCCCATCCGGCGAGAAGGCAGCATAGATGCTACCAGGGTGGGGACCATCGTCGGATGACGCCACGATCGGGCTAGGTGCCCCCGCTGTGAGCTTCGCGATATCGAATATTGCCACCCCGGTACCTGTTGCTGCCGCGAGAAAATGGCCGTCCGGGCTGAGAGTCATGCCAGTCAAATTACCATCGCTAGACACGTTACGAAGCATCGTGATCGAGCCTTGGTCCCGGCGCAACGCCAGAAGC
>JAFMSA010000215.1 GCA_017353855.1 Alphaproteobacteria bacterium | reverse complement strand
AGCCGAGTTCGGTCGTGCAGACCGGTGTGAAATCCTTTGGATGAGAAAACAGGATCGCCCATCCGTTGCCGATCCACTCGTGAAAATTAATCACGCCTTGCGTGGTCTCGGCTGTGAAGTTCGGCGCCTCGGAATTGATTCTCAGAGACATGGACCCACTCTCCCTGCTCGGTAGCCTTCAGATAAGCACGCTAGCGGATCCCGCAAGGTGGTCTGCGCCAGGCTAACTGCGGCCGTAGCTGTCCTCGAGCCGCACGATGTCATCCTCGCCGAGATAGCTGCCGGACTGAACCTCGATCAAATGCAGCGGGATCTTGCCGGGGTTTTCGAGGCGGTGGGCAGTACCGATCGGAATATAGGCCGACTGGTCTTCGGAGAGCATCATCTCCTCCGCGCCGCGGCGGATCTTCGCCGTGCCCTGCACGACGACCCAGTGCTCGGCGCGATGATGGTGCATCTGCAGCGAGAGCTTGCCGCCCGGCTTGACCATGATGTGCTTGACCTGGACCCGCTGGCCGTTATGCAGCGGCGTGAAAGTCCCCCACGGGCGGTGGACGGTGGGTAGCGCATCGGCCTCCTCGCGGCAATCCTTGACGAGCCGCGCGACGAGCCTTTTGACCTCCTGGGTGCGGTTGCGCGGCGCCACCATCACCGCATCGGCGGTCTTGACGACGACGAGATCCTCGATGCCGATCGCCGCGACGAGCCCGGCCTCGGAGCGCAGATAACAGTTGCGGGTCTCCTCCGCGACGACATTTCCCTCTATCGAATTGCCGCTCGGGTCCTTGGGACTCATTTCCCACAGGGCATCCCAGGAGCCGACGTCGCTCCACCCCATGCTGACCGGCACGACCGCGGCGCGCCTTGTGCGCTCCATGACCGCGTAGTCGATCGAATCGCCGGCGCAGGCGGAGAACGCCTCGCGGCCGAGGCGGATGAAGTCGCTGTCGCGCTGCGCGGTCGCGAGCGCCTGGCGGCAGGCGGCAACCATCGCGGGGTGCAGCCGTTCGAGTTCGTCCAGATACACGCGTGCGGGGAACAGAAAGATGCCGCTGTTCCACGAATGCTCGCCGGAGACGACATAGGCCTGCGCCTGCTCGGGGCCGGGCTTTTCGACAAAATCGGCGACGGCAAACACGCCTTCGGCCGCATCGAGTTCGCTGCCGCGCCGGATATACCCATAGCCGGTCTCGGCGCGTTGCGGCGCAATGCCGAAGCTGACGAGCGCTCCCGCCTGCGCCGCCGTAGCCGCTCGCTCGATCGCCCCGGCAAAGGCCTCGACATCGCCGACCGTGTGGTCTGAAGGCATCAGCAGCATCAGCGCGTCGGGTTCTGTTTCGGCCAACGACAGTGCCGCGACACATGCGGCGGGCGCGGTATTCCGGCCGACGGGCTCGAGGAGCAGTGCGCGCGGCGCGACTGCGATCTCGCGCAGCTGCTCGGCGATGATGAAACGGTGCTCTTCGTTGGCAACCAGCAGAGGCGGCCCGAAACGCGCGCGTTCGGCGACCCTGCGCACGGTCTGCTGCAGAAGGCTGCCGCGGCCGTGCAGGCTCAGGAGCTGCTTAGGATAGAGCGCGCGCGACATCGGCCATAGCCGGGTACCCGAACCACCGGACAGAATGACGGGATGAATCATACGATTGCCTCGCGGGGGATTAGGTTCGGCCTTGCAGGTGCGGTGCCGACATACACTGTTTTCGCGGCGCCGAAAACGCTCCTTTCGCCTTACATCTTTGGGACGTCTTTGGGCGACCGAAATCCCTGGCCGCTGGGTTCGCACGCCGAGGTCGGCGGCCAATCCATCAACAGCCCACCGGAGACGCCGGTTATGTAGGAGGCATCGTCCGACGCGAGAAATGCCGCGATTCGCGCCGCGTCTGCAGACACCGAGACGCGTCCGATCGGCATCGATTTTTCGCGCTCGGCCGTTTCGGGAAGCCCGTAACGCCATTGTTGTGCCTCGATCGACGTCCGCATTGCGGTGTCCACGACGGTCCCCGGACAGATCGCGCCCCCCGGATGCCGTGCGCCGCCGTCTCGCTCGCCATTGCCTGAGTGGGCCCGATCGCGGCAAATTTGCTGACGCTGTATCCGGTGAAATTGGCGTTCCCGGTCTTACCGGCCGACGAGGCGAGGTTAACGATCGGGCCCGAGCGCCGCGCGATCATGCGCGGCAGCACGGCGCGGCTGACAATGAAGATGCCTTCGACACTGACGCGCAGCATCGCCTGCAAGGCGTCAAGCGACATCTCGAGCGCCGGCCCCATCCATGCAAGGCGTTGTTGACGAGCACGTCGATGGGCTCGAACCGGCCGACAACGGCGTTGACATCAGCGCCCACTTCGTCGGGCACGCTCACCTCGGCGGTAGCTGCCAACCCGCCAATCTCCGTCGCAGCCGCCTGCGCTGCGGCGGGCGTCCCGATCGAGCACGGCTATCGACATTCCCTCCTGCGCAAAGCGACGGGCGATCTCGCGTCCGATGCCGCCGCCCCCGGTCACCAGCCCGACCCGACCCGTTCAGCCCGGACTATAGCTCAATGCATCCCGAACCGCTGCGAGGCGATACGAGCCCCCTCGGCCAGCGATTTCAGCTTGGCCCAGACGACGTCCTGCGCGACGCGGCCCATTCCCGCCGACGTGTCGAAGCCGCAATCGGTGCCGGCGATCACGCGATGCGGATCGCCGACGGCAGCCGCGACGCGTTCGAGCCGATCGGCGACGACTTCAGGATGTTCGATGAAATTGGTCAGGCTATCGATGACGCCGGCGATGATGATCTGGTCGTCCGCCACAGGGATCTTTTCGAAGACCCGGTATTCATGAGCGTGCCGCGGGTTCGCAAACGGGAAGAAAAACGCGCCGACATCCGCCTTTCGGATGATCGGGAGAATGTCGGCCAACGGGACGTCGCAATCGTGCGGCCCTTCGTAGTTCCCCCAGCACACGTGGAGCCGCACCCGGTCGCGCGGGATGTTCTGAAGCGCGTTGTTGATCGCTGCAACCACGCGCTCGACAAATACGAGGAAATCGCCGAGCGGGCGGTCCTGATACGAGAGATGGCGTTCCAGGGCCAGATCGGGGCAGTCGAGCTGCAGCAGGAAGCCGTGCCCGACGATCGCCTCGTATTCCGGCCGCAGAGCTGCGCCGAGTGCTTCAAGATAGGCCTCCTCGGTCTCGTAATGTTCGTTCTTCATCGCGCCTGCGAGAATGCCGGGCGAGGGTGCGGTTACGAAGGGCTCGACGAAACGCGTACCGGTCTCCTCGAGCGCCGCCTGAAAATCGGCGCATTCGGTGTCGATCGCCGTCGTCCCGAGGTATCGGATCTCGCCGATCGCTTTCGGCGGGCCCATATTGCTGACTGCCTCCCGGGCGGCGAGCTGCTCCTCCATGACGCGTCGGAAGGCCGGGTATCGCAGCGCGTCGGCGCGGGTGCGCCGCTGCCAGGAGCCGCCAAAGCCGCTCATCCGGTGGCGGATGTGGAGAAAAAACCCTTCGCGCTGCTGTTCGCCGTTGTTGCCGAGGTCGACGCCCGCCTCGACCTGCTGGCGCAGGATCCAACGCAGCGCCTCGCGGCCCAGCCTCTCGAGCTCGGCGGCATCGACCGATTCGCGGCGCGCCTGACGGACATAGAGGCGGGTAAGCTCCGGCGGGCGCGGCAAGCTCCCGGTGTGAGTGGTCAGGATCCGGTCCTCGCTGCGGCGCATTGTCACTCCTTTCTCTGTAATTTGAATGTTTTACGCAGTCTAGCGTGAAACCGGCAGGCTGCGAATGAGCGATCGAGGTTGAGATCGCTTGTGCCGCCGCGGTGTTTTCCGTAGGGTAGATTTTATCGTCGCAACAACCGAAAGGAGGTGATCCTGTGTCTAGCCATAAACCGCGGTCTTCCGCTGCCGTGACCAGGATCCCCACTCGTCTGGAGGTCCGCGCCTGAGGGCGACGGCGTGCGGCCGCGACAGGCCGCGTTTATCGGTTCTGAAAGGCCGCCCTGTTGGGCGGCCTTTCTCATTCAAGCGCGTCGTGCTTGGCCTGGGTCGGCAGAGGGCCTAAAACTCCGCCCACGCCTTTGCGAAGCAAGGAGCCATCGGAATGCCCGATACGCTGTCGACGAATTCGCCGATCATCGCCGCTTACCGCGCCGCGACGCCAGGCTCCGCCGCCGATGCCGAGAAGGCCGCGCATCTGTTTCCGAGCGGGATCACCCATGATTCGCGCTATATCGAGCCCTACGGCCTCTATATCGCGCGCGCCAGCGGGCCGCGGAAGTGGGATGTCGACGGCAATTGCTATGTCGATTATTTCGGCGGTCACGGCGCGCTGCTGCTCGGGCATGGTCATCCCAAGGTCGTGCAGGCGGTGCACGGCCAAATCGAGCGCGGGACGCATTTCGGCGCCAGTCACGAGACCGAGATCGCCTGGGCCGAATGGATCCTGAAGCTCGTCCCGTCGGCCGAGCGGGTACGTTTTACGTCCTCCGGCACCGAGGCGACATTGATGGCGCTGCGCCTCGCGCGCGCTTTCAGCGGCAAATCGAAGATCATCCGCTTCAAGCATCATTTTCACGGCTGGCACGACCACATGACTTCGGGGTATGCGAGCCATTTCGACGGAACGCCGACGAGCGGCGTCCTGTCCGGGGTCGCCGGCAATGTCGTGCTGGCGGATCAGAACGATGCCGCCGGGCTCGCGCGCCTCCTCGAGCAGCACGACGACATTGCCGCCGCTATCATCGAGCCGACCGGTGCGCATGGAGCCCAGCTGCCGATCGACCCGGATTTCTTGACTGCGCTGCGCGATCTGACGCGGCGGCACGGGGTGTTGCTGATCTTCGACGAGGTCGTCACCGGGTTCCGCGTTTCGCCGGGCGGTGCGCAGGCCGAATACGGTATCACTCCGGATCTGACGACCCTGGCCAAGATCATGGCCGGCGGATTGCCGGGCGGCGCGGTCACGGGCCGAAAGGAGATCCTCGACCTCCTGGATTTCCAGGCGAGCAGGGCATCCGACCGGGAAAAGATCCACCATCCCGGCACGTTCAATGCCAACCCGCTGTCCGCCGCAGCGGGGATCGCGGCGCTCGAGGTTGTTGGCACAACCGACGCCTGCGTTCGTGCCAACCGCTACGGCGAGGAGCTGCGCCGCCGCATCAACGAGGTATTCGAGGAAGAGCGGGTGCCATGGGCGGCATACGGCACGTTTTCGATGTTCCACTTATTCACGAACCCCGAGGGTATCGCGATCACGCCGACCCGTTTCGACCCGCTTGCGCAGCGGGCCGCGAGTCTCGCCGGCAATCGTCAGGCCGGGACCGTCCATAAATTGCGCCTGGCGATGATGGTGAACGGGGTCGATCTCAGCGGCAGCCCGGGCGGCCTCGTCTCCGCCACCCACGGGGATGCCGAGATGGAGGACACGGTTGGCGCCGTTCGCAAGAGCATCCGCGCGCTGAGGCGGGAGGGCGAGATCTAACCCGACAGCGTACGTATAGGCCCATCGCCGCGCGCCGCTTACTGGGTCGGCGACATCATTGACCAGTACCAGTCGGCAAATCGGCGATCAAACCAGCGCACACAGGGCTCTGTGTGGCGCAGCGCCTGCGCAACAGCGTCCGGGACCGCTGCGGCGGGAATTTCTCCCGGAGCGCTTTCGGTCGCCATCTCGATGATGTGAAAGTCGGTCTGCTCGGCAAACCGGGGAACCACCCGCAGCAGAACCGCCCGCCGCGACCACGCATCTATCCAGCTGAGCGGACCGATCGCAATAGAGATCTGCGGCGGGTCATCGGAAAACAGCCGCGGTGAGGATTTCAAGAAATGAAGCACAAACTTCCAGTTCCACGTCGTGCCGCATCGCGCTCGTCTCACCACCCTGGCGGCGGCGAGCCACGCCGGCAACGGCGGGGCGGATTGCTTATCGGCGGCATTGCCGGAAAGATCGACCACGATGAGGCCGCTCAAAACATGGATCGGGTACTCCGTCAGCCGCAGGCGTGCAGGGTCTATTCGCGCAGACAGGTCGGGCTCGACCAACCTTCCGTCGAGAGCGAATTCCCAGCCGTGGTACGGGCAGATCAGGCGCTCCGCCTCCCCTTGCTCCGCCTCGCAAACCGGATAGCCGGCATGGATGCAGACGTTGCGCAGCGCGTGCAACCGGCCCTCACTCGCGCGCGTCACAATCACCGGGCGGGGAGAGGTGTCGCAGCGAAAATACTGGCCATCCGCCTCGAGACGCGTTTCGTGATCCAAGGCCGTCCAGGGGCGCGTGAAAATCCGCGCCCGCTCGGCGGCGAATACCTCCGCATCGCAGAACAGGGTTTGAGCGGGCTCGATCTCGCCCGGCCCGCGCAGCTGTTCTCCGAGCGCTGTTATGCTGGCAGGAAGCTCCATGGGGGGTCCGCTGGTCGTTTCTAATCCGCCCGCGTTCTGCCAGCGGAACGACCACATTGACCCAGCCGCATCAGCGCCGTCAAAAGTTTTATGACTGCCTCACTTTCAACACTCGTCGGTCGCGCGTCGTCAGGCTGGCGGGCTCCTTTGCGCTCGCATTCTCGCTGGACGAGATGCTCGCTGCCGGGCGGCACAAAAACGCTCTCGCCGACCTGCTAGGTTTGGCTGATCCGCCCGCGGGGTCCCGGATCGCTCTGCGCTCGGGGGCACGTAAACAACGACGCTTCCGGCGTCGTGGTGCTTGTCGCATTTTCTGCGTGGCGGGCAGGTCACGAAAAACCGCGGTCAGGGTTTTTCCCGGCACATTGGGCAGCGTCTGCGCGATGACCGGCTTTACGTGGCGCCGGCATCTGCCGCAGCTGTCGGCTGGGCCCTGCCAGTACCGCGCCGGCGGTCAGCAGTCCGCAGGGGCCAATCTCAATGACCTGATCCGGATCGGCAGACCGCTCATCGCTGCGTCAACGGCGCCCACTTCGACGAATCCCGATTTAACCCGGCGCGAAGCCAGAGCGTTGGTCAAATACCGGCGGACGGACTGCCATTTGCCGCCAACGCCGCGTCGCGGCCGGGCAGAGCCGTAGTGTAGTGCAGAGGGCCTGGT
>JAFMSA010000214.1:4499-7050 GCA_017353855.1 Alphaproteobacteria bacterium | reverse complement strand
TGCGGCGGGCCGGGTGCGGGGGCCGGAACCCCTTGGGGTCCGTTGAGCTGCGGCTGCGGTTGGGCGGCGGCGACAACGACGGCTGCCTCGGCCGGAACCGGCGGCGGGGCGGGCCGCATCGGGATGTCGGCGAGCGACGTGCGCAGCTGCTCGGTCGTGATCGGCACGAGCGAGAGGAACCGGCGGTTCATCGCTTCGAGCGTGTCGGGCCGCGTCAGATAAGCCCATTCGGCATCGAGCACGCGGATTTCGTGCTCTTCGGACGCGGCCGCGCGCTTGGTGCGCGCATACTCGTCCTCGAGTGCCTGCACCTGGTATTTGACGCCGAACATCGCAAAGCCCACCGCCGAGACGAGAACAAGCCAGAACAAAGTGCCGACCCTGATCATGCGCGCTGCCTCCTCTCCACGGCATCCGACGGCCACGCCGCAGATGCGGTCCGCTCGGCCGCCCGCAGGCGCCCCGCCCGCGCGCGCGGGTTGAGCGCGATTTCCGCGGCATTGGGCTTGATGGCCCGGCGCGAGAGCAGTTTGAAGCTCGGCGGCGAGCCTGCGATCGCGAGCGGCAGATGACGCGAGGCCCGCGGCGCGGCATCACTGCGCCGCCGCAGAAACTCCTTGACCCTGCGATCCTCGAGCGAGTGAAACGAAACCACGGCGAGCCGGCCGCCGGGGGCCAGCAGCCTTTCGGCGGCCGCAAGCCCGCGATCGAGTTCGCCGAACTCGTCATTGACGGCAATCCGCAACGCCTGGAATGTCCGCGTCGCCGGATCCTGTCCCGGCTCGGATTTCGGTATGGCCGCGCGGACGATCTCGGCGAGCTCCACGGTGCGCCTGAGCGGCTGCTGGCGCCGCGCCGCCGTTATTGCGCGTGCGACCCGGCGGGCAAAACGCTCTTCGCCGAATTGCCTGATCAGTTCGGCCAGCTGCGGCTCCGATAACGCTTCGAGGAGCTCCGCGGCAGTCGGCCCCGCACTGCTCATCCGCATGTCGAGCGGGCCATCCGAGCGGAACGAGAAGCCGCGCTCGGGCGTGTCCAGCTGCATCGAGGAAACGCCGAGATCGAGGGCGATACCGGCGATCGGGTCGCGGTTCACCCCCGCCAGCAATTTCTCCATATCCCCGAACCGACCTTCGAGAATCCTCAGCCGTCCCCCATAGCGCCCGGCGAGCACACGGCCGCGCCGCACCGCTTCGGGATCGCGGTCGATCCCATAGACACGACACCCGGCCGCGGCGAGCAGCGCCCGGCTGTAACCGCCGGCGCCAAATGTGCCATCGACAAAGACGGCGCCATCTCGCGGCGCCAGCGCGGCGATGACGCCATCGACGAGCACCGGAACGTGGCCGCCGGAGCGGTCGGTCTCGGGCCGGCCAGCCCGTGCCGCGGATCGATGCGGCTGCCCATCGGGCGCCATCATCGGGCGTGTTTCCGCGGCGGATACTCCGGCCTTTCCGGCCAGGGGAGGAGCCCCGGCGCATCGCCGAGGCCTCTCCCGGTCCTTATGGACCCAACTGACGCGAAGCTTTCGTTTCCATCCCCCTCGCCAATCTCAGCCGGCCGCATGTCGGACAGTCCCGTTTCATCCCCGCCCCGGGGGTTGTCTGCAGCCAGTCCTTCGAGAGGTTCGCACTGAAGAAGCACCCCAACGTCGGTCTTAAACTTCTCGGTCAACGCAGTCTCCAGCTTCCTTTCGACCTGGGCTCGGAAGCACGGCCTTTCGCAAAAGCCCCCGGCTTTAGCCGTTGCTTACTCGCGACGTCGGCCCGTCGCGGCACCGAGCGGCGGCAGCCTCGTGCCTTGCGTGCGAGCACGTTCCCGCAGCATCGCCTGATGTTCGCTAAAGCGGGTCGGCTCCCAGATCTGGAAACTCTTCCCCAACCCGACAAACGCCGCGCTGTCGACGATTTGCGCGTGTTCGGCCAAGTCCCCCGGGAGCACGATCCGCCCCTCCGTGTCGAACGGAAGGGCCTGCGCCGCGGCGAACAACATCGCCAAATTCTCGTGCTCCTCGGAGAACTCGTCGAGAGTGTTCAGCCGCTCGCTCATCTCTTCCATCCGTTTGATACCGCTGGCGTCGAGCGCCCGGTATTTGAACGAGGGGAAGACGACGATGCCGGGAAAACTTTGATCCGCGACCGCGGCGCGAAAGGTCGCCGGCACAGAAACTCGCCCCTTGCGGTCGACCTTGTTCACGAAAGTGGATAGGAACAATTCCACTTCTTCCCCCAACGCTCGCCCTGGACGCTCGGCAAGGGGCGGTGCCCGAAAGGTGCCGCCGAGTTTCCCCCCTTCGGCAACACCCGTCCATGGGTGTAGATGGGATATCATGGGATAATATGGTCGTCAATGGTTTTTAAAAATAAAACCGTGAATTTATCAAGTTCACGTGCCAAGCGGGTTCGACCACACGATGTAGTCGCTAGCCGCGATCTCGGTCACAAGCCGCAGCATCACTATCGCGGAGTGGCCAACCGCGCGATGGAATAGTTCTCGTAATGTTCCGGATAAAGCTGCCAGACGGCGTATAAGCCGGGTTCTGTGGCGGGCG
>JAFMSA010000214.1:0-4489 GCA_017353855.1 Alphaproteobacteria bacterium | reverse complement strand
CCGCCGCACCGCGGCGGCGGCGGCGATGACCATTCCTCTGGGACGCTCGTTGCCGAGCGCCTCGTGCGACCCACCCGAGCGGCAGCGCGAAGGCTCGCCCGGCATCTCCGGATTTCCGGGATGCCCGCCGCTCCTACTCGGTCTTGCTCCCGGTGGGGTTTTCCCTGCCGCCGCCGTTGCCGGCGGCGCGGTGCGCTCTTACCGCACCGTTTCACCCTTACCGCCCGCCCGGTTCGCCCGGGACAGGCCGGCGGTGTACTTTCTGTGGCACTTTCCCTGGGGTCGCCCCCGCCGGGTGTTACCCGGCACCGTGCCTCCGTGGAGCCCGGACTTTCCTCTCTGCGCCAAAGGCGAAGAGCGGCCATCCGGCCGTCTGGCAGGAAAGCATTTGGGTGATCGGGATTGCCGCGCAAGGGCGCTCTTCTATAATCCGCGGAACTCCCACGAAAACCCCCCCGGAGAACGAAGAGGACGCGCCATGCCGGTGATATTGGGAACCGACGGCTTTCGCTACCAGGTCGTCGATGATTGGGCGAAACTGCCGCCCGGCTACGAATTCAATGCCGACGTCGCCGCGGTCGGGGTCGACAGGAACGACAATGTCTACGCCTTCAACCGCGGCAAGCACCCGATGTGCGTCTTCGACCGCGACGGCAATTTCCTGCGCTCGTGGGGCGAAGACATTTTCGTGCGTCCGCACGGCGTCCATATGGGGCCGGACGACACGATCTGGCTCACCGACGACGGCGACCATACGGTTCGTCAATGCACGCTCGACGGCAAGGTTCTCTCGACAATCGGCATTCCCGGCAAGCCCGCGCCTTACATGAGCGGCGAGCCGTTCCACCGCTGCACTCACACCGCGCTGTCGCCGCAGGCCGACTACCTCTACATCTCGGACGGCTACGGCAATTCACGCGTCCACAAATACACGCCCGACGGCAGGCGGGTGATGTCCTGGGGCGAGCCGGGCACCGACCCCGGCCAGTTCAATATAGCTCACAATATCTGCTGCGATCCCGACGGCTGGGTCTATGTCGCCGACAGGGAGAACCACCGCGTTCAGGTGTTCGACGGCAACGGCAAGTACCAGACGCAGTGGATCAACATGCACCGTCCCTCAGGCCTCTTCATGGAGAGCGGTACGAAGACGCCGCGTTTCTTCATCGGCGAGATCGGGCCGGACATGGCGGTCAATATCGACCTGCCGAATTGCGGCCCGCGCGTGAGTATCTATACGCACAAAGGCGAGCTGTTGGCTCGGCTCGGGCACGCCCATGCCGGTCTCAACCCCGGACAGTTCGTCTCGCCGCACGGCATCGCCGTCGACGGGCACGGCGACATCTACGTCGGCGAAGTATCGTTCACGAATTGGGGCCGCCGTGTGCGGGCGCGCGGCGAGCCATTGCCGCCCGGCCTGCGAAGCCTGCAGAAATTGATCAAGCTCGACTGAAGATGCCCGGCAATCCCCGCCGGAAACACCGGCCGCGAGGGTCGACCTGGAGGATCGGGCGCCGACGATCAGCTAATCTGCACACCCCCCGCAGGCTTCCTGCAGATGTCGCGGAGGTAAAGGAAGGCTAGACCTTCTGCCTCACCCGGCCGCCCGAGTATCCGAGCGGCACGCTCGTCACAACCCGCGCCGCCGGTGCTCGCGTGCTGCCCCTCAAAACTCGGCGTCCATCTTGACGGGATCCGGCATATCTGCGAACTCGCGCCCGTTCGCGTGTCTGTTGACCGCCCCGCCGTGCTCGCCCCGGCGCGGCCGGTTCGCCGGCCAACGATCGCCGGCTCCGGCAGCCCAGGTCAGCCGAGCACGGCAATCGACACCGGCGGGCGGAGATCCAGGCATACCGCGAGCGCCTTGTGCACGTCGCTGTCGACAAAGCGCTGGAACAGCGCGTCGTCGTCTTTCCGCGCGGCTTCCAGCCCCGGCAGCACGCTCTGCGTCACCGCGTAGTCGAAGCGGGGCGCCCATTTGCGCGCCCCCAGCCGCGCCGTGGTCGAGCAATTGTCGACCATGTAGGCGACATCCTTGAAATCCATGTAGGGGTTGAGCGAGTCGATCGCCTCGATGATCGATTCATTGACGATCTCGGAATAGGGATGCCCCTTGCTGCGCAGCAGGTCGGCCTGAGCCATCATCGTCGCGACGTAGATGCCGGCGGTCACCGGGTCGATCTGCGAGGGGCGATTACTGCGCAATGAGCGGCCGACCTGCCACATCTCGGTGCCGGCGATCTCGCTCATCGGAAAGCGGCCGAGCCGGTGCGCCGCGCTGACGACGCTGCGGATCTCGTTGCCGCTCTCCACCTCGTCATAGATCTCGGTCAAAATGTCGGCTGCGGGACCGTAGCAGGCGCAATAGGCCTGTTTGAAGAGCAGCCGATCGCGCTCGCTCAGAGCCTGGTAGACCCCCAGAAGGCCCGCTGCGGATATCTGCTTGCTGATCGCCCCCGTAATGCTCTTGGCAGAGTCGAGGAATGCGTCGTCGCGCTCGCGCCCGCCCGTGCGGAACCAGCGGTAAAGGCTTTCGCATATACCGTGAACGGCCCCCAGCAGGATGCCGCGCTCGCCGAAAATATCCGATTTGTATTCGAATTCGAGCGTCGTCTCGAAAGTGCAGGGGGAACCAAGAGCGATTGCCCAGGCCAACGCATAGTCGGTAGCCCTGCCGTCGATGTCCTGATGGACCGCAAAGCTGCAATTGATGCCGGCGCCGTTGATCTCGCGGCCCTGTTCGTATAGCCGCCGCACCGACGGACCCATCCCTTTCGGACACACCCCGATGATGTTGATGTCGTCGCGAAAGCGCCTGCCGGTGCTCTTTACGTAAGCCACGAGAAAACCATGCGACAGCCCGAGCGTCGCTCCCGGCCGGATCGCCGCCATGATCCGGTCGTAATTGTCGGCCTGCGCCGCGTCGGAGATCAGCAGGAGAACGAGATCCGAGCCGGCGATGACCTCGTACATCTCGCCGCGCGTCCCGTTGGCCTCGGTAAAACCGGCCTTCTCGACGCTCCCGGCCGAGGCGGAGCCGGCGCGCAGGCCGACCTTGACGCGGATGCCGCTGCCGGCAAGCGACTCCCGGAGATTTTGCGCCTGCGCGGGTCCCTGCGACGACCAGCCGATAACGCCGATCTGGCGGATGCCGGCAAGAGCCTTGGGCAGCAGCGGGAAGAGATGACGGCCGCCGCGGACAATCCATTCCTCGTTGCCGCCGAGGACGATCTTTTCCTTCTCAAACACTGTCGAGTTGAACGCCACCTTGTGCACCTCCTGCTAGCCCAGATCCTACCCGGCGCCCAGCGCCGCCGCCGTTTGATAGGTGACGAACGCCGCCAAATAGGCAAGCCCCAACATGTAGCCGAACAGGAAGGCGGTCCACTTCCAGCTGTTGGTCTCACGCCGGACCACACCCAATGTCGAGGCACATTGCGGCGCGAAAACATACCAGGCCAGGAGTGCGAGCGCGGTGGCAAGGCTCCAATGCGCGGTGAGGACGCGGCCGAGTTCGCCGCGATTTTCATCGGCGCCCTCGATCGCATAGACGGTCCCGAGCGCGGCGACGGCGACTTCACGGGCCGCCATCCCGGGCACCAGCGCCACGTCGATCTGCCAGTTGAAGCCGACCGGCCGCAACACCGGCTCGATCACCCGGCCGATATGCGCGGCGAGGCTGTAATTGATCGCCGGCGCGGCAGCATCGCCGGGAGCCGGGGGCACCGAGCACAGGAACCAGATGACGACCATCATTGCGAAGATCGTCGTGCCGGCACGCTTCAGGAAAATCTGGCCGCGCTGCACGAGGCCGAGCGCGATACTGCGCAATGCCGGCCGTTTGTAGTCGGGCAATTCGAGCATGAAAGGCTCGCCGGGCTCGCGTCGCCACAACAGGCGGTTGAAGACCCAAGACATGCCGAGCGCGCTTAAAATGCCGGCCGCATAGAGCCCGAACATGACAAGGCCCTGCAGGCTGAGCCAGCCGAGCACCCTGCGGGCGGGAACAAACGCCGAGATAATCAGCGTATAGACCGGAATGCGTGCCGAGCAGGTCATCAGCGGCGCGACGAGGATCGTGGCGAGGCGCCCGCGGCGGCTGGAGATGACCCGCGACGCCATGATGCCGGGGATCGCGCAGGCAAAGCTCGACAGCAGCGGGATGAAGGCGCGGCCGTGCAAGCCGGCACCGCCCATGATGCGGTCCATCAGGAAAGCGGCGCGCGCCATGTAGCCAAAATCTTCAAGCAGCAGGATGAACAGAAAGAGGGTGAGGATCTGCGGCAGAAACACCAGGACGCTGCCAAGGCCCGAGATCACCCCGTCCCGCACGAAGCTCAGGAACCAGCCTTGCGGCAGGACGGCCGTAGCACCCTCGGCGAGCGCGTCGAAGCCGCTCTTGATCAAATCCATCGGCGCCTGCGCCCAGGTGAACACCGCCTGGAACATCAAAAAAAGCACCGCCAGCAGGATCACGAGGCCGAGAACC
>JAFMSA010000213.1 GCA_017353855.1 Alphaproteobacteria bacterium | reverse complement strand
GACGCCGAAGCGGGTGTCGCCTCCGGCCATTGGGTCGGGAGGGTTTGGGATCAGGCGAAGAATGGAGAGCGGGCCGGCCGGCGTACCCGATCCACTCTTGCCGACGATCACCAGGCTCCCGTTTGCTTCGACGGGATAGGAAATGCCGTCGACCGCGCACATGACCCCGGCGCCGGTACGGAATTCAGTGTGCAGATAGATCCCTGTCTTCCAGGCGTGATGACAAAGCGCGCGCTTCCTTCCTCCCATCGACGCGGCCTCGCTTCTACCATTCTCCTTAGGCGACATTCGCCAAATTGCCGTTGGTTTCGCACGATCATCCCTTTGACCGGCTTAAGCAACCGCAAACCGAGCCGCCGTGGACAAAAGGCTGTCGTAGCAGGAGGATTGGCAACTACAGGGCCCACCGGTCGTCGGTTGCCACAGGTGACCGCAGCTGTGTTCCGGGGCGGACGGTGCCCGACGAGGAGATCATTGAGAGGATGTCGGCGAACCTCTGTCGCAATAGAGGCCCGCACATGAAGTTGGAGACACACGACGCCGGCCGCGAAGGGTTCGGCATAACAGCCGCGTCACTTGATCGCACCCTTGCCCTCCTTGATCTGCTCCGCTGCGGCCGCTGGTGCTAAAGGCAGCGCTCGGCGAGCCGCGCCAGGTTGGTGATGATAAAGCCGACTCGCGGATACACCAAGTAGTGATCTGCGGCGTCGTGAAGAAGTGATCTGCGCCGTCGTGCCGCCCGATACGGTCGGCTGAGAGTCCAGTTCGGGAAGGTTTTCCCTGCGCAACCCCGAGCAACGCAAAGTCCGTTGCCAGCGACCGAGCGGAGGGACGCAGGTTAAGTCGGCCTTCATCGTCCACTCAGATCTGCGCCCGATACGTGTTGCCGTCGCGTGGATCGGTGACCTGGCCAACCACTTGCCGTCCCGGTCGGACACTGACTGGTAATAATGGTCAAGCCGCATTGCGAGCGATCCTGATAGTCCTTTGGCGTCGGTTCGTCGGGCGCCCTGATGATACCGAATATCCGGCCGCACAACGTCGCCCCGCACCAGCCGATCTCGATCACCCCCACCAGCCGTCCTCTACCATAACCCCAGCGGCGGAAGCCGTCGTCAGCTCGCCAGCCGCCGCGCCGATCGCTGCGCCAAGCCCGATGGCAACACCGATCAGGACCCGAGAGACCCAGCCGGGACATACCGCCCCCAATGCATTAGTGCTTTAACGCGTGGACAGGATATCAGGCCGCCGCACCATGTCACCTTCGGTGCAGACGCTGGTCGCTAAACCTTGCTGCAAGGCTGGCAAGGGTCGAAGGCCAGGGAGGTCGCTCGGGGCCGCGGAAGACGCGGGTTGAGCACTCAAGGGTTCGCATTTACTGCTGCCAAATTCAGAATCTCGGGCTCAGAATTTCTTGCGTCAAACGACGGCACGGACCACCTACGAGCACTTTTCTAAGCGGCAACGCGACACCGGCCGGCTGCCCGCACAATGAGCGATCGGATGATGGCACAACGTGCGCCGAGGACAACCACCAGAGCGTCGCTTCTCCGTCCCCCAAACCGATTACTGGCTGCAACGCGTCGGCTGAGGCGACCATCGACTCTTGTCCGAGGGGCTACCGCGGACGCCATAATACGATTCGACCATGAACCAGGCCCTTCCGGCGGGGTTACCGTAAGAACTAGACCGAAGGGCCAGTGGACGATGAGTTCAGCCATAACACAAACGGGCGGCATTGCCCCCGAGCCGCTGGAGCTGCAGACGATAGCGCGGGTGAAGCGACGGATGATCCCGCTGCTATTCCTATGCTACTACGCCGCGTATCTCGACCGAGTAAATGTCGGTTTCTCGGCGTTACAGATGAACAAGGCGCTCGGCCTGACCGCTGCCGCTTTCGGCCTCGGCGGCGGCATATTTTTCGTCGGGTACTTTCTCGCCGAGATCCCGTCGAACCTGATCCTCGAGCGGGTTGGCGCGCGGGTGTGGATCGCGCGTATCTTGCTTAGCTGGGGGATAATTTCGGGGCTCACCGCATTAGTGTGGAGCAACTGGTCGTTCTTTGCGGTCCGGTTTCTGCTCGGCATCGCCGAGGCGGGCTTCTATCCCGGCATCATCCTATTTCTCACCTGGTGGTTCCCGTCAGCCTACCGCGCGCGGATGATTGCACTGTTCATGATGGCGATCCCAGTCGCGGTAATCACTGGCTCCTGGGCGTCGGGGTTCATTCTCGGAATGGGCGGCATTTGGGGTCTGGCGGGCTGGCAATGGTTGTTCATCATCGAGGCGCTCCCAGCCGTCATTCTCGGTGTTGTCGTGTATTTCACGCTTACCGACCGACCCGAGCAGGCGCACTGGTTAACCGAACCGCAGCGGAAGTGGCTCTCCGAGCGGCTCGCGGCAGAGCGCGCGCAACGCGAGCGCATCCGACACTTTGTACTCGGGGAGGCCCTTCGTAACGGACGCGTGTGGGCGCTGACACTGGTGTATTTCGGACAGAACGTCACTAGCTACGGCTTCGTCCTGTTCCTGCCCCAAATTGTCAAGCAGTTCGGACTGACCAACGTGCAAACGGGCTTCGTCTCGGCGCTGCCGTTCATCGGTGCGCTCGTGGGCATTTTGCTTTGGGCCCGGGCCTCCGATCTTACCGGTGCGCGCAGCAAGTTGTGCGGAGCATCGCTGCTGATTTCGGCGGCGCTGCTGATCTCCTGCCTCGCGCTGCAATCCTCCCCCGTGGCAACTGTGGTGGTGCTGATCTTCTTCCAGGTTGCCGCCTCTGGTATCGCGCCGACATTCTGGCCGCTGCCTACCGCTATGCTGACCGGTAGCGCCGCGGCAGGTGGAATTGCGCTCATCAACTCGGTCGGTAACCTTGGCGGCTTTCTTGGTCCGTACGCGATGGGGCTGGTGCAGGACGCGACAGGGAGCTTCCCGCTCGGGCTGCTAACGATCGCGATGGGCTCCATAATCGGGGGCTTGGTGGTCTTGCTGCTCGGTCATGACCGGCGATTGGAACGGGCAACCGCTCTCGCAGCCGATTAGACCGGAAATAGCCAAGGCGGCAGAGCCCGGCCAGGATCCCGTTCCCGACACGCCCAAGACCCGCGCCGATGCGACAAAGGAAGGTATCACGATGACCGGCGCGCTGCGCACGCAAGCGCTCCACGAGGTGCTGCAGGAGGCTCCGCTCGGCACTGACACTCCTCGTCATCGCCTGCGCGGCGAGCACCGCTTCACGCTCCCTGAATCGCACCTCGAATCCTTTCACGCAACCCGCGAACAGCCTTGTGCCGTCGCGGCGACGGCGCGTTTTCGCTCCGTTGCGCGGGACTTTTTCTTATTGCGAGAACTGCTCGCGAGACATATTTCCCCACGTTTTCGGAACGCAGCGCCCCCAATGCCAGCGGCCCCATTCGTCTTGCCAGCGAGTGCGCCGCTGACCGTACCCGCATCCTTGGGCTACCAGCTCGATCGGTGGGCGGACGCCCAATTGGGCCGAACCAGCCTTCGCAAGGGGGAACGGGGCAGCCTGGACCGAAATAGCGGACAGAGCTACCAAGCCGGCACAAGCTGCACCGATGATGCGCATTTCAATCTCCCTGTTTTTAGGCGCCAACGATAGCAAAAAAGACTCCGCCTTACTATGGGTCTCAATAGGTTGTCTGTTTTTCGTCATTAGATGTGAACCGCTGCGCGGGGCCGGCCTCTGGTATTGCAGCGGGTTTATCGAAAGATGGAAGAGCTGGACGGCAGGCAAATGAACTGCGATCAGATCAGGCCAGCAGCCTCTTTGGACACATTGCTTTTTTCAACTCGAACTCTCACGCGATCGCCTCCCGCTCTTGGGAGATCGGCTACCACGACGAAGCAACCGAATCTGGGCCGAACGAGCCTGCGGATGACGATCCGCCAACACAAAACAACAGCGACACCGACGACGAGGCGACTTTCCCGAAGCCGCCTGTATCGGAGGGAAGGGAAGGGGGGCCGCAGTGCAGCCCTCCCGACCTCCCGCACAAACCCGCCTGAAATCCTGCGGCAGCCAGCGGTGATCAAGCACACCCGTCGCTGCCGCCAGTTCAGCGGCGGCGTCGCATTCACGAGTTGCCAAGCCAGGCCAATGGAGGAAGCAATGCTGATTGCGTCTATCGATTTAGCTTTAGCACGGCCATCTTGGCCGATGCGCCTCAGTGACGCGGGCTGCACGCATCGGCGATCTCGAAGCATCGATCGAGCGGCCAGGCGGACTACAGGCAACCCGCCGCCTGCCGCCCCTGCTACGGACCAATCGCAACCGCTGGCCGCGCTCGGTCTGGCGCACTTCGTGCGCGAGCGGCACGGCAGGCGGCAGCCCTGCAACCCGAGCTGCGCCACCTGCGAGGCAGCGTGATGCGCTTTCGCCGCTGGCCGCGGATAGCAGCCTATCAGGACACTGCGCGCAAGCGCGCCGCCCTCCTACACAGCCAGCGCAAACAGCGAGACAGCTGCCATTGCTGCGCGACCTCATCGCAGAACAGCAACCGGCGCCGACGGAGAGATGGCACACCGCGCCAAATTTTAGCGAAGAGTCCAGCAGCAAACCCTCGCCCACCGCGCAGGACAGGCGGCAGGCGCGAGCACAGCTGTTCGCATACCCGCCCGAAGAGTGCCGGGAATTGCTGACACTCTGGCGCGAGTGCCCCTATCCCGCGGACCTGCAGGATGTACGCTGTTCGAACCCATGATGCGAACTTCTTTCGCGTCCACTCCGACGCCTGGGCGAGGGCGCACAGGTGATCGCGGCGACTCCTCTCGGTGCGCAGGCGCCTGCGGGCTTGGCTAGCAAACGTCTTGCGGTGTGATGCTTGGCCCGAGCCGGTCAAGCGCATCTTCTCCGCGCTCTGTATCAGCACGGGCCTGATCGCGGATGGCCTTGAGGGCGGCAATTCGGTCCTTCAGCATCGGGTCGGCAAGGTCAGCGATGCCGCTCTCGACAGCATCGTATAGCTGCTTGAGTTTGGCGTCTGCTTCGGCGGCGCGGTTGCCACCCGGCGCCGGCGAGCGCATAGCTTGGCCCGCACAGCCGTCTTCCGCGGTTACGCATGTCCGGCTTCCTCAAGCGAGCGTCCGCTTGGGGCTCAGGGAGCATCGAAACGATGCGGCAACGGTCAGGGCGGAGTTCGTCACGTGCACGCGGCGCGCCGCGTGCAGGCCTGCTCGCGTGGATTCTGCTCGCGGCGAGCGTGGCTCAGGCGCAGACGATCACGCGGGACAAGGTCGACGCTGCCCTGCCGGCGCTCGAAGCGACGGCGCAGCGCGCCGTCGCTTCGAAAGCGGTTCCGGGACTCGCGATCGCCGTCGTCTTTGAGGGCGCTGTCGTCTTCATGAAGGGCTTCGGGCTGCGCGAGATCGGCAAGCCGGAGAAGGTCGACGCCGACACGGTCTTTCAGCTCGCCTCTCTGTCGAAGCCAATCTCATCGACGGTCGTGGCGGCGCTCGTCGGCGAAGGAACCGTGTCCTGGGATTCTCGCATCGTCGATCTCGACCCGGGTTTTCGGCTGCATGACCCTTATCCGACCGCCGAGCTCACTGTTAGAGACCTCTTTGCGCACCGGAGCGGATTGCCCGGCTCCGCCGGGGACGAGCTCGAGGAGATCGGCTACGATCGAACGGAAATTCTGAAGCGGCTCAGGCTGGCCGAACCGTCATCCGGTTTCCGCGCTGGCTATTCCTACAGCAACTTCGGCTTGACGGAGGGCGCCGTCGCCGCTGCCAAGCCGACCGGCAAATCGTGGGAGGAGGTCGCCGAGGAGAGGCTCTATCGTCTGCTCAGCATGACCTCGACCAGTTCGCGCCACGCGGACTTCCTCAACCAGCCTGATCGCGCGGAGCTCCACGTCACGACAAATGGAGAATGGACGGCGCGGCTGAAGCGCGATCCGGACGCCCAGGCGCCGGCTGGGGGCGTCAATTCGAGCGTGCGTGATCTCGCGCAATGGGTCAGGCTCGAGCTCGACGACGGCGTCCTTGACGGCAAACGCCTGATCGATGCGAGAGCTCTCCGCGAGACGCACTTCCCGCTGATGGCGCGGGGGGAGAATCCGGTCAACGGCGGGACGTCATTTTACGGTCTGGGTTGGGGCGTTGAGTTCGGGCCGCACGGCCTCGCCTGGACTCATGCGGGTGCTTTCAGCGTCGGAGCGCGCACCCTGGCGACGCTCTATCCGCAGGCGAAGCTCGGCATCGTCGTGCTGGCCAACGCCTTCCCGACCGGCGTTCCCGAAGGACTGGCGGATAGTTTCGCGGACCTCGCGTTCGACGGAAGGGTCAGCAGGGACTGGACGGCGTCGTGGAACGCGCTTTTTGAGGGGATGTTCGCGCCCGCGGCCGCCGCTGCCAAGGCCAAATACGCACCGCCCGGCGCGCCCGCTCCCGGGCTCTCCGACGCTGCCTATGTCGGTCGTTACGCCAACGCCTATGTCGGCGTCGCGCAGGTGGCGGCTGAGAACGGCGGCCTCGTGCTTCGCGTAGGACCGGGCGGCAAGCGCACCTACCCGCTGCTTCATTTCGATCGGGACACCTTCCTGTGTTTCGCCACGCCGGAAGCGCCCGACTGGCCGTCCGCGGTCCAGTTTTCCATCGGCCCGGACGGGAAGGCTTCCAGGGTGACGATCGAGTCGCTGAACGGGATCGGACTCGGCGCGCTCGACCGGATCGGCGACTGAGCGCCGAGTTGCGCCGGCGGCGACCGAGACGTCGCCCGGGGCGGCCGAGGCCAAATTTCCAGTTCCAGGAAACGACCCCGGACCCAATCGTAAGCCGGGCGACGACGCTGTATCGGCTGATCGCGCGTTATTGCGCAACTCGCACCGTCGATGGTTTGTGGGCAGAGGGCGCCCTGAAGGAATTCGGGTCCTGGACGCGACCCACGGTGCCGGCGCGTCAGCTCGACCAGTCCATCTCGCGGCTGCCTCAAGGATTGATGTTGATTAACGGCGCGTAAGCGCCGAGCGCAAAATCGCTAGCACCCAATACCTCCGCGCAGCCAAGGAATGTCCTCAGAACAGTCCGG
>JAFMSA010000800.1 GCA_017353855.1 Alphaproteobacteria bacterium | reverse complement strand
CGCCTGCGTGTTACTGCTAGTGGGCACGCTCAGTCGCCGCGGCGATTGCTCTTGCGCCCCAGCTCCTCCGCCGCGCTCGACACGGTCACCTTGAGCACTGACCGGCTTTGGCTACAACGGGCGGCATCTGCGCTCGACCTGGGCAACTACAGGGGACGCCGGGCTCGCCGTGAACATCGTTCGCGACCAGGGCTCGGTCCGTTCAGCATTTGGGCAAGCGCACGAACCGGAGTCTCCGCAGGACGGGGGCGGCTACACCGCTTACGTCCCAAAGGACCCTTTCCGGGATGTTTTTCAAACGTGGCGAATTTCGGCCCGACGACGTTGATTCCAAATGGCAAACGCAAGCCGATCTGGAACGCGAGGTGCTGGAATTTCTAGTAGCGGAACCCTAGGCAAGCACCGGAAGCGCAGGCGCCGGATGCCTTTCCGAAAACGCGCGGGCGAACGTCAGCAAGGCAGCGTCAGCGCCGAAACAAGCGGCGAACTGAATGCCGATTGGGAGTCCGTTTTTTGAGACCGCGACCGGCAGGCTAATTGCGGGGAGGCCCGCAATGTTCACCCAACCCGTGAATATGGCGTGATCGCGCGGTCCCGCTGAGCGATTTGCTATCCTATCAGGAAAAGGTTTCTCAGCAGACCACGGCAGCGCAGCGGCGGTCGGAGTCAAAATCAAATCTACTCCCTCAAACAGCTCCGCGCACCGCCGGCGAAGCGCCGCGACGCGTTCTAGCACGCCGATGTAATCGGCCCCCGTAATCCGCTCACCGTCAGCGGCCATCGCGCGAACCGAAGCACCGGCCACGGATTTTAGGCGCCCATCGCGCCACCCCATGAGCCAGGCGACGCCAGCGCGCGAGACGACGTGCCAAACAAGAGCCACATCGTCAAGATCAAAGAAGATACCGTCCTCCCGAACGGTGTGGCCTTCGCGCGCGAGCGCCGTCGCAATGGCAGCGGTTGCCGCCGCTACGTTGTCATCCACAGGGACCTCACCGAACTGCGGGATATAGAGAATGCGGGGCTTGCTCTCCCGCCACAGAGGCGCCTTGGAGCAAAGCGATCGACGATCGCGCGCATCGGACCCGGCCATCGCGGCGTCGAGCACCAGTGCGTCATCAACTGACCGAGTAAGCGTACCGATCGTTTCGAAGTCCGTAAGGATGGCGGGAAAGCCATTGATACGCGGAATATGGCCTGCCGACGGCTTCCAGCCGACAAGGCCAGTATGGCACGCAGGCCGTCGGGTCGAACCGCCCCCGTCGGTCCCGATTGCAGCCGGCACTAGCCCAGCCGCAACGCCCGCTGCTGCGCCGCCCGATGATCCACCGGGCGTAAGGCGAGTATCCCAAGGATTGCGGGTGACACCGAATAGGTCATTCTTTGTGTAGCCTTCAAGCGTCAGCTCCGGCACGTTGGTTTTGCCGATGATAACAGCGCCAGCCGCACGAAGGCGCGCGATTGGCAGTTCGTCGTGGCGTGGCACGAAGTCGGCCAGCGCTCGACTTCCCCATGTCGCCGGCATGCCCGCGACTAAAATACTATCTTTCACCGAAAGCGGCACACCCTCCAGCGCAGATCGGGCCGAGTTGGCAGCGAAGCGAGCGTCGCTTTCTTTGCTGGCGGCGCGCGCACCCGCCTCATCCACGGTCACGAAGCTGTTCAGGCGAGGATCGATCCGTCTGATGCGCTCCAGGCAGCGTTCCAGGAGCGCCTCGGATGTCGTTTCGCCGTTCCGTAATGCCGTGGCGAGCTCAGAAATGTTCTCCGCCATTTGCTGCCCACTAGCCGCTTTGGATCGGCTGCCCGATCGCGGCCGGCAGCTTGGAAGAACGACCGAGACCCGCCAGTACCGCGAGCGCGATCAAATAGGGTGCCATCTGCACTATGTACGAGCCGACCGGCACACCAAAACTTTGCAACCGCAGTTCGAAAGCTTCAGACGCGCCAAACAAGAGACAAGCAGCCGCTGCCCCCCATGGATTCCAACGCCCGACGATTAGCGACGCGAGCGCCAAGTACCCCCTCCCGCCGGTCATTCCATCGGTGAAGGTACCCACTTGCTGCAACGACAGCACCGCTCCGCCTAATCCTGCGATGGCGCCGGATGCGACAACGGCGAACATGCGCACCCGCAACGGCTCGGCCCCCGACGAAAAGACCGCCTCCGGATTCTCGCCGGTTGCGCGTAGCGTTAAACCGGCCTGAGTGCGGGTAAGAAATATCGCGAGCGCCGCGCAGCCCACTATCGCCAAATATGTCAAGGGCGGCTGCACAAAGAGCAGCGGACCTAGCAGGG
>JAFMSA010000799.1 GCA_017353855.1 Alphaproteobacteria bacterium | reverse complement strand
AAAAACATTACAACACGGAAATGCAGCGGGAGGTCGAGTTCTGCCACACCTTCTTCGGCATGGCGGACGGCAGCGCCCTGGCCTTTTTCCAATTCGCCGACCCGCAGATGTACGACCTGACACAGGCGGAAAAGCCGCCGAAGATCGGCCGCCATTATCACATTGCCTTCAAGGCCGAGCCCGAGACCTATGAGGAATTGAAGGGGCGCCTCGCGCGCGCCGGCGAACCGTATCGGGAGACGAACCACGGTTATTGCAAATCGATCTACGTGACCTCGCCGGACGGGCTGATCGTCGAGTTCACGCAGGACCCGCAGGACGTCGCCGAGATCGATGCCGCCCGCCGCGCCGATGCGCATGCCGAGCTGGCACGCTGGCTTTCCGGCGACCGCCACACCAACAACGAGCTCCGCGGCCGCTCGATCTAGACGACCGGCCCGCTTCGACGCTATCGGACGAGCAGAGAGGGGATACCGCGACAGGGTGTCCGTACCGCTCGCTACCGCAGCGCCTCGTGCCCAAGGGCGATAACCTCGGCCGGGCCCCTTGCCCTCGACCGGGACAGCTGCCGAGGCAGCCGTTGATCCGAGCGGCTCGCCCCGGCCGGTGGGCGCTTCGGGGCCCGATCGCGATCCGATCAGGAAGCCGGCCGCGGACCGGCACCATATCGAGTGTCACCATTCCCAGCATCGTTCCCGTCTCAGTGGCGTCCTCGTCCGCTTGCCGTCGAACCAATATGGAGCGATCCGCGATAGCCTGCCGTCGGTTTGTGCTGCGCCCCTGCCCGACAGACGCCGCCGCCTCGGGCAGGCTGCGCCGATGTCGCTATTCGAGCTTCGCTCGCTTGCCGGAGGCTCAGGCCCGGAGGCCGGGATCAGGGTTTGGGCGCTCTTGCCACGCGCATAGAGACGAAATCGACGCTCGCGCATAAAGCGCGGATCTGCGGCACACGGAACTCGCCACTGTCGCGCCGCCCCGGCGCATTTCAGAGCTGAATTCACATTGAAGCGCGGGTATGAATCCGCTCCTGCTCTTCCTGATGCGGTTACTGTCCTGAGGCGAGACATTACCGGCGGTTCCGCCGCTCGGGGTATAATTCCGGTTTAGCCTGGCCGGGATCCCGGCCAGGCTCGCTCCCGGAAATGGGTGCCCCAAGCCTCTGACCCGAAATGGTCGCCGGCTTTGCGCCGGCGAGGCAGCCGCATCAGAAAATCGGAAAATTCCCGCTAACAGGAATTTCGCCCGGGCTCGTGATTGCCGGACAGGGCGCGGCGACCTAGGATCGGTCCCTCGAACTCACCGCAGGCGGGGTCAACCAATGGAATTCGGGGCTTCGATCTTTTTCACCGATTATTCGATCGCGCCGGCAGATCTCGCCGTGGCGCTGGAGGAACGCGGCTTCGACTCGCTTTGGGCTGCCGAGCATTCGCATATCCCGGTACCGCGTCGCACGCCGCCACCCGGAGGCGGCGAGCTCGCCAAGCGGTATTACGACGTCATGGACCCGTTCGTCACGCTCACGATGGCTGCATCGGCGACCAAACGCCTGAAGCTCGCCACCGGCGTTTGCCTCATCATCCAGCGCGATACAATCCAGACTGCGAAGCTCGTCGCGTCGATCGATCAGGTCTCGGGCGGGCGGTTCCTGTTCGGCATCGGCGGCGGTTGGAACGCCGAGGAGGTCGAAGGTCACGGGACCGAGTTCGCAACCCGCTTCAAGAAGATGCGCGAGCAGGTCGAGGCGATGAAGGAGATCTGGACGAAGTCGACCGCGCAATACAACGGAGATCTCGTCGCTGTCCCGACGATGATGACTTGGCCCAAGCCCGTGCAAAAGCCCTATCCCCCGATAATCGTGGGTGGCGCCTTCCCGTGGGCGGCGCGCCGCGTGGTGCGCTACGGCGACGGATGGTATCCGAACGCGGCAAGCGGCAACCCGGACGACTATCTGCCGCGTTTCCGGCAGATGGCGACGGAAGCCGGACGCGATCCCGATTCGCTGCCGGTAACGTTGGGGGGCGCGCCGGCTGACGCGGAGCGGCTGAAGCGGCTCGCCGAGCTCGGCGTCGCGCGCGTGAATGTGAGCCTGGAAGCAGGCAGCACGCAGGAGGTCCTGCCCGTGCTGGACCGCTGGGCGAATTTAATACGGCATTTGAGGTAGTCCGCCGCGGTATGCAAACGAACGGCGAGGCCTATCTCAGCAACACTCCGGTCCTGCAAGCTCATGCAGGCACGCAGCCCGACCTTTTTCTGAGGTGGAACCACATTCCGTCATCGGCCGCCTACGTGGACGTCGTGGTGCAT
>JAFMSA010000212.1 GCA_017353855.1 Alphaproteobacteria bacterium | reverse complement strand
GAACGGAGGAAGCTTTCGGGCGTCGGTCTCGAACTTCTCGGTCAACGTAGTCTCCGGTCTCCTCGACTTGGGCCGGTAACCCCCGGGTTCCGGCGTACACCGAAAGGCCCTGCCTTCAGGAGAGCGCGGGCTCGGGTATTCCACCCACCTGGTGCAGCAGGTAGTCCAGCGCATCCTCCACCGGTTTCTGCGTTTCCCGCGTGCCGCATAGAAAATCGATCTGGAACTTGCCTTCCATGAAGTGCATCAGCTCCTCGTCGCGCTGGCTCAAATGCTCGTGCCTGACGAGTGGATCATCGACCCGGTCGAGGTAGGCCATAATGCCGATGCACGCATTGGCCTCCTGATAGTAATTCTGCGCTGCGCGGGCCAATGGATGAATGTGCGGGAACATCATCGACATGCCGAAATAGGCGGGGAGCGGCTGCGCGTTGGCCTGTGCGATGTCCATCAGCGAGCGCTCGTCCTCGATCCAGCCCTTGCCCAGCAGCACGTCGGCGTGAAGTTTGCTGTGCTTGCACTCGTCCCAGACCTGGCGGGCGCGCATGCGTTGCAGGTCGATGTAGCGTTCCTGGTCGGCAATGCCGACCGACAACAACTGCCCCGACATTTGCTTGATGGACATATGCACGCCCTCCGCAGCATAGCCGCGCAATGCGCGTTCCTTCTTCCACGCCTCGTCTTTGTGGCCCAGCTCTTCCTCGATCTCGCCGAGCGTGCGTTGCAGCGAGAATTCCCAGCCCCTCAGGCATTTTTCACTGGTCAGGCGCAGCCGAAATTCAATGCCCGGCGCGCCCGGCATCGCAGGCCATACCCATCTGTCGAGAAACTGTTGCAGTATCGGATGCATCGCTCAGGCCTCCTGCCACGCCTCGGCCGGGGGTGGCACCATGGAGCGCCCGCTCCCGAGCTCGATGATCGATCCTTCCGCAGGACAGTACATCAGACACGCCGTGCACGCAGGATAGGTGCACTTCTGCGGATCGATTTCTATCCGGTGCAACGGCTCCAGTGCCACATAGACCGCGTTAATGTCGATCTCGCGGCAGACGATATAGCACATGCGGCATTCGGTGCAGTGCTCGTGATCGACTTTCAATCCGGGCATGTCCCCCTCAGTCCGTGACCTGCCGGCGAGGCGCCGGCGGCGGCGGCGGCTCGCGTCCAAGAACGAATGCGCTGAACTCGCCCAAAAACCGCTTGTAGTCGCGGGTAGCGACCGAGCAGGCCCAGCGGCACAGCTCGGCCTCGACCGGCTTGACGACGAACTCTTCGACAATGCGCCGGCCCATACTGATGTGGCTGCGGTTCTCGACGAACTGGCTCTCGAAAACGCCTTTGAGTTCGGCATCGGCGACCGCTGCCGTCAGCTTCTCCATCCAGCCGAGCTCAAGGATCTTGGGCCCCAGGTTCAGCGCGCCGATCCTGATCGGGTGCGGATAGGTGGCCAGGTTGCGCAGCGAAAAGACGTAATAGGCCAGCGCCGAATCGAGCGCGAAGCTGCCGTAGGGATGGCGGAAAGCCTCCTTCTGGCTCGGTGCAAACCCTCTGCGCAACAGAGCATCGAGATAGAGCATCTCATGCGTCGATTCGTCGACGATCTGCCTTGCGAACAAGTATTTCACGGAAGGCGGAAAGTCGTTGATCTCGAGGCCCTGACCCCAGCCTCCGTAGACGTAATAAAACATCCGCTCGAGAGTCCACAGCCGGCCCAGCAGACGGTGAGCCCGGTCCTCGCCAAGACCATCGTCTCGGACCGCCTGGATCAACTGCTCGACCGCCGTCGCGCTGCTCTCGCTGCGGCTCTTCTCAATCAGTTCTCGAGCCAGATCTTTTCCGGGAAGCTCCGGCATGTGCGGCGCCGCCGGTCCTCACGGCTCAAACGCGGCAAAGCACTTGTTGGAGTTGAAGATGTAGCTCTGCACATAGGAGGTTTCGGTCGGCCGCCGCCCGAGCTCCTTCATCGCTCCCATCAGGCACATCCAGTTCAGGACCTCCTGCTGGCCGCTATCCTCAATTGCGCTCAACGGCCGTTCCCTCCAGGCCTTGTAGTCGCCCGCCTGCAATGCGTCATAGAGCGAGCGGTCGGCGTCGACGTCGGGAAAAAGCAGGTGGTGCTTGGGCGTCAGAAAGGCGTGCGACCAGCTCGACGAGGCGATCAGCGCAACCCGCCACGGGCTCTTCTCGACGACGCGGGCGCAGGCCGCTCCGAGGTCAAAGCAGCGCCAGGGAGCGGGGGAGGGGGGGTCGAGCTCGTCTCCCGACGGAAACTCGCTGAGCCCGCGGGAACCAGCCTGCTGGGCAACGACCCGGCGACCGTAACAATTCACCTGAAACGGGACGACCGGGTACGGAAATCCCTGACGGTCGTAGTCGAGAAACAGCAGCGTGTTCAAAAACGCGTGGCCGAGATCGTGGTGCAGCGGCTTGTAGGCATAGGATACGTCAAAGCCCGCTTCCAGCATGCCCGTGGCGATGTATTTCCCGGCCCCGGGATGACCTTTATAATAGAAAGTCTTGTCTGCCGGCTCGTTCCAGGTGTTTGGGCCGCGATAATATTCCCACGGCTTTGTTGTCAGTGATTCATAGGCCAGCACGCAGAACGGCGGTATGACATCCTCCTTGAAGTTCTCGTACTGGTCGTCGCCCCAGATCACGACGAAGTCGGGCGCAAACTCGTCCAGCAACCGTCGCGCATTGCGAAAGCCCGCGACCAGCGCCTCACGATGGTGGCGCGCGGAGGTCAGCCCCGCATCGGCGCCGTATTCCTCGCGCATCGCCGCCGGCCACCCTTCCGGGTGCCGCAACGTCTCCGGGACTGCAGGGTCCTCGAGCGCACGCTTCAGAATCCGGCCCAGATTTTGATCGGGGCCCGAAAGCGGCGGAAAGTGAGTAACACCGAGGCCCAGGATTTGTCCCATGTCATTCCTCCCTTAATTACCATGAAGGGAGGATAGGCTCTGATCGGGTGGCGAACAAGCAAAGTTCAATCCCTCGCTCGCCAACCCCGTGCCGTAGAGCCAGGCGCCTGCGCAGGCGCGCAGAGGGGTCCGGGCGCGATTCGCCGCCAGTCCCGCCGTCGTCGGCCGGGGAAGCTGAACGGCCGCGCAAAATTCGCGTACAGAACACAAGATATTGCGAGGGCATGTGCGATTATGGCAAGACATAGCGAGGGACTGCAAGCACCAGTGAGTATTTGAGATGGCGTCTGTCGGAGTAACCCGCCGGTTAATGTTTGCGGTTCCCTGTCTTACCGCCTCGGGCGCGGTGGTCCGATCGGCGGTAGCCGCCGATGGCGATTTTTATGCCTTTCTCTCGGGGGTCGGGCGCGAAGCTGCGGCGCGCGGGATCCGGGGGCCGACGATCGAGCTGGCGCTGCGGAATACCGAGTTTCTGCCGCACGTCATCGAGCTCGATCGCAGACAGCCCGAACGGCAGCTGTCGTTCGGCCAGTATCTCGAGAAGGTCGTCACCGCCGAACGCCTGGACAGTGCGCGGCGTCAGCTGGCCGACAACCGGGTGCTGCTCAACGGGATCTGGCGTCGTTTCAATGTCGAACCCAGGTTCATCGTCGCGCTATGGGGGATGGAGAGCGATTTCGGCAAGAAGATGGGCAATTACATGGTGGTGTCCGCGCTTGCTACCCTCGCCTATGACGCGCGGCGCAGCGCGTATTTCCGCGGCGAATTGATCTCCGCGCTGCGCATTCTGGATGAAGGGCACATGCCGGTGGGGAAAATGACGGGGTCCTGGGCCGGTGCAATGGGCCAGTGCCAGTTTATGCCTTCGACTTTTCTCGGATACGCGGTCGATTATGACGGCGACGGCCGGCGCGATATCTGGAATGACCGAGCCGATGTGCTGGCGTCCATCGCCAATTTTATTGCGCGGCTGGGTTGGCACGGCGGCGAGAGCTGGGGGCGAGAGGTCACTCTGCCGGCCGGGTTCGATGCTCGCTACGCAGGGCTCGATCTGAGACGCCCGACCGATGAATGGAGCAGCCTCGGGGTTCGCAGCATCGACGCAAGTCCGCTCCCGGTAAGAGAAAGCCGGGCCTCGCTCGTCGTGCCGGATGGCATGGGCGGTCCCGCCTTCCTCATCTATGACAATTTCCGCACGATCATGAAGTGGAACAAATCCGTCTACTTTGCGGCTGCAGTCGGCTATCTCGCCGACCGCATGGTGCACGGGTAACGGGTGCCGGCCCCCGGCCGCATTATGGCAACACAACGGGCGCCGGCAGAGCCGCGCTCCCGCTGGCGGGCGCGCTGAGCGCGCCGCCCGGCTGCTGCATGGTCAACTCGGCGACTTGGATCCTCATCAGGGTTGGCGCGTTTCCCGTCCGGGAAAACGCTCGGCGGCTCCCCTCTCATGCATCTTGCGTGCGACGGCGCGCTGCGGTAACGGGCGCCGCGAGGCGAGAGGCGGGGTTGCGCTGGCCGGCTCCTCCCGGTCGAGCAGGGCCATCGGCTCTTTGAACGCCTCATCGAGCCGGCCCCGGGCAGTTTGGTGATTGAAAATCGGGCGATAGGCAGGCAAACGGAAATGGACGGAGGCGCGAACAGGATGCGGCGTATGGCCCGGTTCGGCGCGGCGGCAATCGCCGCCGCGGTGCTCGCTGCAGGGCTTGGCTCTGTCTCGGTGACGGCTGCCCGGGTGCATCCAAAAGCAAAAGCAGTCGGGACGGCGCAGCCGGCGGCGCAGTCGTCGGTGCAAACGACAGTGCCGTCGTCGATAGGGATCGAGACCCAGGCGAAGCACGCGGTGATCATCGACGCGCAAAGCGGCGCGGTATTGCTCGACAAGCTCGGCGACGAGCGCATGCCGCCGGCATCCATGAGCAAAATCATGACCGCCTATGTCGTCTTCGACTTGTTGAAGCACGGCCGCGCGTCGCTCGAGGATGAGCTGCCGGTCAGCGAGCGCGCCTGGCGGCTGCAGGGCTCGAAGATGTTCGTGCCGATCGGCGCGCACATAAAAATCGACGACCTGCTGAAGGGCATGATCATCGAATCTGGCAACGATGCCTGCCTCGTCCTCGCCGAAGGCCTGGCCGGCAGCGAGGCGGCTTTCGTCGAGCTGATGAATCAGAAGGCGAAGGAGATCGGACTGACCAACAGCCATTTTGCGAATGTCACCGGCCTGCCGGACTCCGGCCACTGGATGACGGCGCACGATCTGGCAACGTTATCGATCAGGACAATCAAAGACTTTCCGGAATATTACCATTACTACAGCCAACTTGATTACGAATTCAATAATATTAAGCAAGGCAATCGAAATCCGCTGCTCTATAAGGGCGTGGGTGCCGACGGTTTAAAGACGGGCCATACGGAGGAGTCGGGCTACAGCCTCACCGCTTCGGTCAAACGCAACGACCGCCGTATCATCCTCGTGCTCGCCGGCCTGCCGACGGCGAAGGCGCGCGCTCAGGAGAGCGAGCGACTGATCGAGTGGGCGTTCCGTGACTTCAGCAACTACAAGCTGTTCGCCGCCGGCGACCGGGTGGAGGATGCCGACGTGTGGCTCGGCTCCGAACCGAGGGTGCCGCTCACCGTCAGTCAGGATCTGGTCGTCACATTGCCCCGTACGTCGCGCAAAGACATGAAAGTCACGGCCGAGTACGACCGTCCGATCCCGGCTCCCGTTGCACGCGGACAAACGGTCGGCAAACTAAGCGTCACTGCTCCGGACGCGGCACCTGCGGGAGCGCCGCTCGTCACGGCAGCAAGCGTCGACCGGATGGATGCCTTCGGCCGCATCGCGACATTGGCCGGCTACCTCGTTTGGGGCGACCGGCGCTGACGTGACTGAGCCCCGCGGCAGGTTCGTCACGATCGAGGGCGGCGAGGGAGCCGGCAAGACCACCCAAGCCCGGCTGCTCGTGAGCGCGCTCGAGCGGTGCGGGATCCCGGTGCGGGCGACCCGGGAACCCGGAGGATCACCGGGAGGCGAAGCGATCCGCCGGCTGTTGCTCGAAGGCGAGGGCGGGCGCTGGGACGCGGTTTGCGAGACTTTGTTGCTGCTTGCCGCGCGGCGCGATCATCTCACGCGGCTCATCGCTCCTGCCCTTGCGCAGGGAGTGTGGGTCGTGTCGGATCGTTTTTCTGATTCGACGCTCGCCTACCAGGGCTATGGGAGAGGCGTGAGGCTTGACCGGCTCGCCGCACTGCAGCGTTTCGTGGTCGGCGATTTTACACCGGATCTGACCTTGGTCCTCGATCTGCCCGTCGAGGCGGGCCTCGCGCGGGCAGCGGCACGTTCGGCTGCCGACCGGTTCGAGCGCCTCGACCGCGATTTCCACGAAAGAATGCGTCAAGGCTTCCGCAAAATCGCCGCCGACAACGCCGGGCGATGCGTATTGATAGACGCGTGCGATGATCCGCAAGCCGTGCACGGAGCGGTGGTCGCCGCGATCGAGGAACGCCTCGGTGCGAAACTAACCGGTGGATAGCGGTGGGCGCCGGGATGGCAGGGTGACGCCCGAGGCGCCGGCGGCCCACCCTGCGCCGCGTGTGAACCCCGATCTGCTCGGCCACGAGCGTATCGAATGCGAGCTGCGACGCCTCGATGAGGCAGGCCGGTTGCCGCATGCCATCCTGCTCAGCGGGCCGCGCGGCGTCGGCAAGGCGACGCTCGCCTTCCGGCTCGCCCGATACCTGCTCGCGAAATCGGCCGGAATTCCGGCCGGCCCGTCCGGCGGCGGGCTCTACGTCGATCCCGACAGCAGCGTCTTTCGCCGCGTGGCGTCCGGCGGGCACGCCGATCTCCTGACGATCGGACGAGGCTATGACCCTAGGCGGCGCCGGCTGCGCAGCGAAATCATTGTCGAAGACACGCGCGAGATCGCCGGTTTCTTTCGCCTGACCGCGGCGGAGGAGGGGTGGCGCGTCGTCGTCGTCGACGGCGCCGAGGCGATGAACCGCCATGCGGCCAATGCCCTGCTCAAGACACTGGAAGAGCCCCCGCAACGGGCGCTGCTGCTGCTCGTCAGCCACAACGCGGGACAACTGCCGCCGACGATCCGTTCGCGCTGCCGCCGTGTCCCCGTGATGCCGCTGCCCCGGCCGCTGATCATCCGGCTCCTCGGCCTCTACCGTCCCGAATTGG
>JAFMSA010000798.1 GCA_017353855.1 Alphaproteobacteria bacterium | reverse complement strand
AGGGGCAGATGCGCCGTCAACGGCTGCTGGTCGCGGTGCCGACGGAAAACAGATCATATAGGTAGAAGGCCGCTCACGACCTGAAGCGCGCTTGCGCAGGCTCGGCAGGGCGTTACGATAACAGCATGCTCCAGGCGCTTCGGCCAGAAGACGCGCTCGCGATTGCCGACATATCGCGCCGACGTAGTCGCGACGAGCAGGCGATGGCCCAATATCTCGGCATCGGGCGAGGGGCGCGCGCAAACGGGGCGCCCCCGGACGGTACGCTCTTGCGCCTCCCGGGTGATGTCGACCTTGCGGCCTTCGAGAGCGAGGAGCGGCGCCGCCTCGAGGCCGCAATCGCGCAGCTTTCGCCCGACGCACGACGCGAGCTCATAGCGCTTATTTGGCTGGTACAGCGGCCGTTATTGAGTTTCGAGGCCGCATTGCGGCGCACACGCCGCATCCCGCCGGCGGCGCAGCCCGGATATCTCATGGGCATACGGCTCGAACGCTACATCGCCGAGGGGCTTCGTAAGCTTGGCTTCGGCGGCGCGTGACGGCCGAAGGTGTACCTTCCACTCCCCGACGACCTTGGATCGGCTTCTTTGACCAAGGTACGGACGGGTTGAGCATCTCGCCCCGCCAGTCGTCCGGCTCCTGGATAATGCGGCACGTTATATGCCAATCCAGTGACGTTCGTGATGCTTGATCCCAACACGCGGCGCCGACACCTGCACGTCGTCTGTCAGACCAGCACTGGCAAATCGACGTTGCTGCTCAACCTAATCGCGCAGGACCTCACTGCCGGCCAGGTCTCGCGGTGCTTGAACGCGGACGGCGACCTTGCCGAGACCGTGCGGTTGCATGTGCCGCGAAACCGGAGCAACGTGATAATGCCGCGCCAACGCGCCGTCACGTCGGTCGGTTGAGCCGGCGCTAAAGCTACTGTGGGAGGCATCGACGCCAGATGAACGCCATCAAAGACGCCATCAAGTCAGGTAGAACCGTCGTCGGGACCACCGTGACACCGAACATTGACGTGTCGATCCTGGCCGACGCCGGGTATGACTTCCTGCTGTTCGATACCCAGCACTCTGCCTGGGAGATCAAGCAGCTGCAGCCGTCGATCCAGACGATGCGCGGCAAGCAGGCGGCGCCGCTGGTGCGCGTCGCCGCGAACCAAGCCTATCAGATCTGCTTCGCGCTTGACGCCGGGGCACGAGGCGTCGTTGTGCCGATGGTCAACACCAGCGCGGAGGCGGAGGCCGCCGTGCGCGCCTGCCGCTATTTTCCCCTCGGCAACCGCAGCAACGCCGGGGTGCGCGGCGAGTGGGGCGAGTTCAAGAATTACCGCGAATACCTCGATACCGTGAACAACGAGCTCGTTATCGTGCCGATGATCGAGACGAACCAGTCGCTGGAGAACCTCGATGCCATCGCCTCGGTCCCGGGCGTCGACGTCCTGCTGGTCGGCCCGTCCGATCTTTCGATCGAACTGGGGGTGCCACTCGACTACCAGTGCGACATCTATCAGCGAGCGCTCGATAAAATCGCGGCGACCGCCGCGAAGCACGGCATCGCCGCCGCGATGTATTTCATCCCGCCCGGGATGGACCCCAACTTCTTCGTCCAGAAGGGGTTCAAGTTCTTCACCATGCCGTGGGGTCCCTGGGCGACGGCCGGGATCCAGAACGGCCTGTCCGGGATCAAGCGCTAACGTCACGCCCCAGCGGGACATGACTGGCGAGCCCTCCGTCACCCTGTCGGCAATGGCATCGCTGTGAAAAACACCGCCCCCTGGATATGTTGGCAGCCGCGGTCAGATTGGCCGTACAGTGCGAAGAGCCCGGACCAAATCGAACAGGAAAACAACGATGGCACGGCTGGCGGGACAGATCATCATTACCGGGGGCGCATCGGGTATCGGGCGCGCTACTGCCCGGTTGTTCCGGCGGAAGGTGCGGCGGTCGCGATCCTCGACCGGTCTGATAACGCAGCGAAGGCCGTTGCCGATGAAATCGGCGCGGTTGCGATCGCCTGCGACGTGTCTGATCCGACATCGGTGAGCGCGGCCGTCAACAAGGCGGCGGAGGCAATGGGTGGCCTAGACGGCGTCATTAACGCCGCCGGCATTCTGGCCGAGATCGGGATCGCTGACACGACGGCCGAGGTGTTCTCCCGCACTGTCGCAGTGAACTTGACCGCTACCTTCCTGATAATCCAGGCAGCCGCGCCGCTGATCCAGAAGGTCGGGAGAGGCACGATCGTGAACATCGCCTCCGGTGTCGGCTTGATACCCGCCGGTCCGGGCAGTGTCGCCTACGTCGTCT
>JAFMSA010000211.1 GCA_017353855.1 Alphaproteobacteria bacterium | reverse complement strand
GCGTCGGCACGGGCGGAATAGGCACTCGCTGCGGGGAGCAAGAACAACGCTAACAAGGTCCATAATGCTGTACGAAACACTGGTGACTCCCGTTGTTGGTCGCTGGCGGTCACTGACGCCTCAGCTGTTTTCCGCTGGGCTCCGCGGGTGCGATTCTCCGATCGCGCTAGCCCGGCAATCTTGCCGGCTCGGCGACGATCCCAGCCAACAGACCATAGTGCAGATCGACCACCGCCTCGCGTCGATCCTCGCGCGGTCGAACTGGTCTGATGACGAAACTGTTTCGATCGGCGCAGGTATAGAATTCCGAATGCCGGCCAGGCCTACCCCGGCTATGGAAACCACGTCCTTCTCGACAATCGGATGCAGCGCCATCCCCCAACTTCCTAGGGCAGCGAGTTAGGCCGGAACTGGCCTCATATGATCCTCGACGTGCCGAACCCCCGGGATGTTCTCTGCGGCGACAACGACGGCTCGCTTTTCTTGTTCGGACAGATAGGACGACCACAGGTGGACGATGCCGTCCTTGACTGTGATGTTGGCCGGGGAGACCTCGGCCCACTTCTGCGCCTTGAGCTCGGCCAGCAACTTGTCGCGGATTGCCCGGTCGTTGGCCTCAGCGCCGCTTGGGGCCCCGGTTACCGTCATCGCAAGGGCCCGCACGAGGTTCGCCCGGCTGACGATGCCCGCGAGTTTACCGTCGCGCAGGACTGGCACGCGCTTGACCCGGTGGGTCTCGAGCAGTATGGCGATGTCGGCGACTGAGGTTTCTTCGGTGACCGAGATGACGTCGCGGGTCATAACGTCTCTCACCTCGCTGCTATGCGACTTGACGTATTCCCCGGCTAGTTGGTTGGTCGACGCCATCATCTCGAGCCACCACGAGCGCCGTCGCTCGGTGCCGGTTTCGGCCCGGTGCAACAGATCCCCTTCGCTTACCATGCCGACGACCCGGTTGTGGCGATCGACCACCGGGACCGCGCTGATGCCGTGCTCGGCCATCAATTTTGCGGCCTGCTGCACCGATGCGTCTTCCGCGACGGTAATCACCTCGCTCGTCATCACGTCCAAAGCGCGCATCGCTATGCCTCCGATTTAATCCTAACCGCTAGCTACGCATGGGCCATTGGGCCTTGCATTGAGTCAGATCAATCCGCCCGGATTCATCCGCTCCCCCGATGGCCTGCCATCATACGTTGGCTCGCGGTCTGCTAACTATAATTAGCGCCACTGAAGGGAGACGCCAGGTTAGCAGCGCAGGTGACCGGACGGACCACCGCCTTCGAGGGTTATCGCCGGTCGATTCGCGCGGTCCCGGTGCTCAATTTGGGGGAGGGAGCGGACATCGGGATCAGGCTGGACCAGAACGGTAAAACTGCCAAAATCCTGCTGAGCGAGGCCCAGATGGACATCAGGCCTGGAATAGCCGTGTCGAGCATGGTTTTCCTTGATGATCCTCGGCGTGGCATGTGTAGAGGGCATAGCGTCGGCTGCCAGACAAACAACGCTCACGCCGAACGGAGCGGTCCAGCAGCTCGGCGTCCTTCGCACGTGTATGAGCTTCTCGCCCTTCTCCAGCGAGGGCCGCGACGACGCCGGATCGGTGCGCACGAAACCGGTAAAGCGGTCAGATCAGACGACCCAGAATACTGGGAACTGCGCCGACACCTGTTCGAATTCGGAAAGCGGCGCATCGTTTTTAACAGGCAGATGTGGCCTCGCGCCGGGTGCCCTTTGCAAGTATGCCCGCAGCATCGGGGCGCGCCGGTCTGGGGCAATCTCTTCAAGGTGCACCTGCTCGCGAACGCCATGGTACAAAATGACATTGCCGCGCGCCGCCTTCACATTTCGCACCCAATCCGCGTTCGGTCCAAGCATGGACACGAGGTAACGCTCACCCCCGATCACAACCATAACAAGCGGTAGCCTGATGCTGCGGCCCGATCGTCGGCCTCGCACCTCCAGAGTGACCAGGTAATTCGGCGCAATGCCGAGTGCGTGGACTTTGGCCGAGCACCAGGTTAGTGCAGCTGCCAGACGGTTGGGGTGTCCGCCGCGATATAGCCATTTCATGAAATTCATCGAGGTCCAAACCTCAACCGGCAGTTCGCACTCGTGGCTCGCCGGAGCGTGAAGCTGATCGCGAATCCACCGAAAGTCTGACGCAGTGGGTCTGATTTTTTAAATTTAACGAGCTGGCCCGTTCCTCGCCTGCATGGCCGGCAACCGATCCGCAACTCTTATGAGCCAAACGGGAGATCGTGCAGTGCCTCGGCGCCAGTCACCAGGTCGAGCAGCTCCGTGGTGATCTCATCTTGCCGCGCCTGACGCGCGTCCTGGCGCAGTCGTTCCAGTTTCTTTGAGACGTTGTCGTGGGCGGCCTCCATTGCGGCAAAACGCGCCGCGTTCTCGGCAGCGAGTCCTTCCACGGCTGCTTCGGTCAGCAGCGCGAACACGTAATCGGCGATGAGCTTTTCGAGCAGGACCGGAGGCGGCAGGTTGTGCAGTGGCGGCAGCTGCCCCGATGTCCCTGTGAAGACCTTGAGATCGACCGGAAACAAAAGCCGCCGTTCGATCGTCGTGCCGCTGCCCTGCCGATGGCGCGGGAACATCGTTTCGACGCGGCTGAGTTCGCGACGGGCGATCCACTCGTAGAGCTCTCCCGTCAGGCGTGTGATCATTTCCGGAACGCCTTCGGGGCGGGTCGCCATCGGATTAGCCCAGGCTGCCGGCCGAAGCCGTTCTTGCGCCAGCAGAGCACCCCGGCTGCCGAGGATGAACAGGGCGTCGCCGGGACCGAATATGCCCTCCACCGCGTCGAGCACGTACTCGTTGAAGCCGCCAACGAAGCCATGCTCAGCCGTACATACCACAATGCCCCGCCGGTCCGGTGCCGCACGGCTCGCCGATTTCGGTTCGGGCATGAGGAGCAGCGCCCCGGCAAGCGCTGCCGCCATCGTCTCCGCATAGCGGCGAATGTCGGGCAGCACGCTATACGCCTCCTGCATACGCATGCCGGCGAGCGAACGCATCGCGCCGACGATGTCGAGCAGTTCACTAATGCTGGCGATATGGGCCTCGACCTCGGCGAGACGGCTCATCGCGGTGCGGCGGTCTGAGGCGGTGTGACCCAGAGCGCCAACGCGTTGAGCGCCCTTACAAGGCGCTCATGCAGATCCCGGGACAGCGAGACCGTTCGGTCATCGAGGCTCAGCACCTCGGGGCAATGCTCCGCGAGCCACGCTCCGAGGCTGTTTCGAGCCGCATCGACCCGGTCGAGCGGTACCCCGTCGAGTAGGCCTTCTGAGACAGCAACGAGCAATGCTACCTGTTCGCCGAGCTTGAGCGGCGCGAATTGTGGCTGCCGCAGTGCCGCGCGAATGCGGCGTCCGTGCTCGATTACCTTGTGCGTGCGCTCGTCGACCATCGTGCCGAAGCGAGTGAACACTTCGAGCTCCAGAAATTGCGCATATTCTAGACGCAAACTTTCCGAAAGCGTCTGCAGCACCGGCGCCTGGGTCTTGCCGCCGACCCGTGAGACGCTCTTGCCGACATCGACGGCCGGCTTCTGGTCCTCGTAGAACAGCCGCGGGTCGAGATAGATCTGCCCGTCCGTGATCGAGATCAGATTGGTCGGGATATAAGCGCTGATATTGCCGGCCTGGGTTTCAGCGATCGGCAAGGCTGTGAGCGATCCGCCGCCGCCCTCGGGCGCCAGCTTCGCTGCCCGTTCCAATAGCCGCGAATGGATGTAGAAGATGTCGCCAGGATAGGCTTCCCGCCCCGGCGGCCGGCGCAGCAGCAATGAGATCTGGCGATAGGCGGCGGCGTGCTTGGTGAGGTCGTCGATAACGAGCAGCACGTCGCGGCCCTGTGCCATGAAATGCTCGGCCATCGTGCAGGCGCTGTAAGGCGTCAGCCACTGCAGCCCCGGGGCACAATCGGCTTCGCCGATAGCGAAGATGCACCGTTCGGGCGCACCGTAGCGGCGGACCGCCGCGATGACCTGCGCGACTGACGAGGCTTTCTGCCCGACCGCGGCATAGACGCAGATCACATCGCTCAAGCGTTGGTTGATAATCGCGTCGACAGCGATCGCTGTCTTGCCGGTGCCGCGATCGCCGATGATCAACTCGCGCTGGCCGCGGCCGAGTGGAATCATAGCATCGATAACCAGCAGCCCGGTCGCCAGCGGCCGGGTCACCAACTCCCGATCGACGATCGCCGGGGCCGGCTGCTCGACCGGCGCAAAACCCTCGGCGACAATCGGAGCGCCGCCATCGAGCGGCATTCCGAGCCCGTCCACAACGCGACCGAGAAGCGAAGCGCCGACCGGCACGCGCGCCACCTCTTCCGTTCCGCGGACGATGCTGCCGGCGGCGATTCCAGCTGCATCGCCGAGCAGCACGCAGCCGATCGTCTCCTCGTCGAGATCGACAGCGAGGCCGCGCACGCCCCCCTCGAACACGAGCAGTTCGTCGAGACGCGTATTGGGCAGCCCCGTAACGGTGGCGACCCCATCACCGATCTGAATGACCCGGCCAAATTGCTCGAGCCGAGGTTCGAGCGCGAGGTCCCGGATCCGCTGCCGGCTTTGCCCGACCCAGCATCCTAAATCGTCAACCAGCGTAGCCATCGGCCTCGATCTCCGCCCGCATAGCAGCGAGCGCGCTCTGCCAGGAAAACCGGAGAACCGCGTTCGGTAGATGCAGCTCGGCGCCAGCGACGAGCGCGGGATCGACGCCGAAATCAACGAGCACCTTATCGCAGAGCTGACGAATGAGCCGGGAACGCCAGTCGCCCTCTACCTCGGCCGGTAATTTCGAGGCTGTGATGACCTTCACGGGAGCACAGCCGGCGGATTGCTGTATCAGAGCGTCTTTTTCCGGCCTTGGCAGGCCGGCGAGGTATTGCTCGATTCGCTCGATCCACGCTTCCGCCCGCAGTTTCACCGGCACTTCGGCGAGCAGCCGACCGGCGATCTCCGCCCCGAGGTCGAGCGCTGCTCGCCGAGCTTCGACCAGCGCCTGGCGACGCTCGGCGGCAAGTGTCTTGCGCGCGTTCTCGAGAAAGGCGTCCGCCTCGTGATCGGCCTGCACACGGCGTTCGGCCGCCGCCTGCTCGGCTTGGGCCTTCGCTTCCTTCAGTGCCGCCGAACGCTCGGCTGCGATGCCGGCCTGCTCGGCCTCGACCGCATTTAGCCGGTCCTTAGCTTGCGCCTCGCATTTGCCCGCTTCCGCATATTGTCTGTCTATCTCGGCGCGGCGGGCATCGACCATGCGCAATACCGGCCTATACAGGAAGCGGTGGAGCAGCCAGACGAGGACCGCGAAATTGACCGTCTGCAGCGCAAAAGTCGACCAGTCGAAATGCATCGTCAACCGGCATAGGGATTGGCGAAGAGCAAGATCAGCGCTACGACCAGGCAATAGATCGCCATCGTCTCGATCATTGCGAGGCCAACAAAAAGGGTGCGCGAGATCGTGCCGGCCGCTTCTGGTTGGCGGGCGATTGCGTCCATTGCGGCGGCCACCGAACGGCCTTCGGCAAGGGCGGGACCGATCGAGCCGATCGAGACGGCCAGCGCCGCCGCGACTGTACTAAATAGCCTAATGTCCATGCTGCCCCCTCAGTCTCGCTCGTCGGTTCCGAGAGCTGCGCCGATAAACACGGCGGCGAGGATCGTGAAGATATAGGCCTGCACCAGACCGACGAGGATCTCGAGGGCCATCAGCGGGATCGGGACAAACAACCCGGCAAGCGCGACGACAAGTGCAATGATAAACTCGCCGCTCATCACATTGCCGAAGAGACGCACCATCAGTGAGAAGGTGCGCGTGACTTCGGAGGAGATGTTGAGCGGGAGCATGATCATTTTCGGTTTGGCGAAGCTCGCCAGATATCCAAGCGCGCCGCGCGCCCGCACGCCAAAGAAATGTACCGAAGCGAAAACAATCATCGCCAGGGCCGCTGCGGTTTCCAGCTTGCCGGTCGGCGGTTCGACTCCCGGCAACACACCGGACAGGTTGGCGGCAACAAGGAAAATGAAGAGCGAGCCCAGCAGCGCCAGAAGCGGGCGGGGATCTGTGCGGATGACTTCCTCGATCTGGCCCATGATGGCGGTCACAATGAGCTCCAATACCGCCTGACGGCGATCCGGATGGAGCGTGAGGCGGCGCGTCACGGACCACGAGCCGCAGGTCAGCACCAGCATGATCGCCCAGGTGGTCACGACGGGGCGCGTGACCGCAACGGGTCCGACGTGAAACAGAATGGTACTCGTGAGCGGTGAAGACGCCACTACGCCGCCCTCCGCACCGCGCGCAGTACCAGCACGCGTCCCGTCAGAAACCCCAGGAAAGCCAAGAGAAGAGGGAGCCTACCCAGGCTTGCCGCAACGCCAAAGAACAGGAGCGCCGCAGCGAACCGACCGAGCGTAAGAGTTGCCGGCAGAAGCCATCCGCTACCGGCGGCGAAGCCAGTGACGGTCCGGCGCAGGGCGGCGAAATACGCGAGGCCAAAGCCTAGCCCCGCGACGGCAAACACTCCCGCGACGGCAACATCGGAGGCAAACCTCGTTCCGGTCACTCGCGATGCATCCTTTTCCACGCCAGCGTGCAGCCTATTGCAAGGCCCGCAACGAGCAGCCCCAGCGTCCAAAAAATCCCCGAACCGAACACACGGTCCAGCCAGCGGCCGCCGAAAATGCCGACCAAAGTCGGCGTCACGATAGTCCAGCCGAGCGCGCCGATCATCGCGAGGTTTTGGCCGATCGACCGCTCGCCCTCGCGCTGCCAGCGGGCCTGCCGCCCGCGCCGCAGCCTCACTGCCTCTTCGAGACGTTCGGGGTCCGGGGGCCGGTCTTCTGTGGGGGCCGGCATCAACGCTTGAACTCGGCTGAGGATGGCGGGGCGTGCGCGCTGGCTATCGCCGGCACTTTCTCCGCCCGCAGAAAGCGGACAATCTGACGTATCGCAGCTACGTAAAGACGCTGCGCGTCGGTGCGCGCCGCCTGCTCCTCGGCGACCCGCTGGCGGAATCCGGCGAGTACCGCGGCTTCAAGATGTTGTAGGTCGTCTCCGACGACCGCCTCGGGCGTGGCGATTGCAACTGT
>JAFMSA010000020.1 GCA_017353855.1 Alphaproteobacteria bacterium | reverse complement strand
TCGGGGTCCAGCGTGACCCGGAAAATTAGTCCGTCGAGCCGTCCGGAAAGCAAGTCCAGCGCAGCTTCCGGCGGCCTCTGCGGAAACCAGATCGTGTAGACAAGCTGAACCAGAACGTGCCCGGCGTAGCGCGTGTAGCTGACGCGTCGATAAACGACAGGATGTGCGATATCCACCTCCGGCGCCGACCCGGTTCCCCAAGCGAGAGGTCCAAACCGGTCGTAGGCGCCTGTCGTGTCGATCTCGAAGATCGGCGCAAAGGTCTCGAGGAGCTTCTCGCGGTCAGTGCTGCTCAACTGAGGAATGCCGAGGGGATCGGTTCGCGCTTGCGCGAATATCGCCCGCAACCGGGCGGCGCCGAGCGGGTACCCGCTCGGTTCGTACCTGACAAAATGATGGCCGCGGTCATCGCCGGCTGCCTCGCGCCGAAACATTGCGACCGTTGCGTCTTGCCATCGGCGGACGCCAACCGACAGCGGCAGCGTTGCGAGCGGATAAAGGCCCAGAATCCGGCTACGCTCGATGTATTCGTCGGGCACCCCCGCTCCCTTGATGAGACGTTCGCGTTGCTCGGGCGTCGCCAATTCGACCCGGCTGAGCTCGGCGGCGCACGTCCCGGTCCTTGCTGCTGCCGCTCTGACGCTAGCGACGCCGAGAGCTGCCAGTGAAGAAGCGGGCAGATTCCTGACCTCATAAGCACGCGCAGTGGCGTCGAGCTTGCGAAGCCGGTCGACCCAAGACGCAAATTCCGAAGGATTGTCCTTCACCGTGTTGCGAAAGGAGCCCAGAAAACGATCAGCCCGCAGATAGGGGAACCCGGGTATCCGATGGGCGCCGGCATCCCGCACGCCGGCCCTGTCCACTGCCGCGTCGAGCTTCGCAAACCATTGGACGCAGTGCTCGACCGCCGGTGTAGCGCTTGCAGGATCGTCCTGCTGCGGAGCCTGGATCACACTGCAGCATGAAATACCCGACACGGTCAAAATCAGCAGTGTCGCACGCAGTACCCACCCCATGACAGTCGCGCCGCCTATTGACCGGCGGCATGCTGCCGGTGTTCGATTTCCCTGACCATGCCAAGGAATTGGTGCTCGACGTCATCGCGCAGTCCGGGAGCAGTAATGAAGAAGGGCAGGGGGATGTCGGGCTCGACAATCCCGCGCCACTGCAGCACGAACTCGTCACGCGAGCCGTGGACGGTTTCTATCCGGTAGGCGCCTGCAAGCTGCCTGAGATTCCCCGTCAGCATTCGAAGACCGATCATTACGGGGTAGTGCTCGTCGGATTCGACGATCACGGCAATCGGATAACGAAAGATCAAGCACTGCGCCTCACCGATCTGCTCAACAGTCGCCGTGGTACCCTGCCGCGTGAGCGTGCGGCTTTTTTTCATACCCGGGATGAAGTCGGCGAGGTGATCGTAATCAGTCAGAGTGCGCCAGATCACCGATATGGAAGCGCGAAGGGTGGCGCGCGCGCTCACCGCGAGAGCATTGCCCCGCCACCGCGCATCAACGGCCACGTCCTGCGCGCCGTAAACAGTCTGCGCCGTAGCGGCAATCCCGGCCACCACGTATACGGCCATCAACGGCGGCCACACCCGAACGCTTGCCATTCGGGTTTCAAGAGGTGCCAGAACAGATATCGTACTCGTCGTCCCCATCAAACCTCGAAATGCGCGAGTTCAGCAAGCATCGTACAGAACCAGTTCAGACCAATCCTAGAGACTCCGGTCGCGCTTTATTATTCCTCTCTGGGAATCGGGAATGCCCGGCAACTCGAGACTGGTTTGCGCAGGACAAGCGAACCGCAAACGCAGCGGTACGGGCGTTGACAGCGCACCCCGGCACGAAATTGCGGCTGAAGGTGAACGACTACGGTAGGTTGACCCAGTCCGGCGGGACGAGGAACATGCCTCGATCAAGCCTCGGGCCATGACGGCGGGCCTGAAGCCGGCACGTGTCAGAAGCTGGGGGACCAGATGGGAACGGACCCGGAGATCCGGGGAGCGGCGGCGCTCGAGCTTTGCGGCAGGACGGCTCGTCCGGGAATTCCGGTACCACGAACCGGGGCAACCCCAAGGGCCGCCGGAGGCTGTAGCCTTGCGGCCGGCACTCCCGGCGGCAAATCACGAGTATTTTGGGCGGTCCTCTTCGGGCTTTTGCTGTGCAGCTTCGGATGCGCGACATCGCCGCGGGAGTCTGCTTCCGGCGACGATGCCGATTCCCAGCATGATCCGGCGGAGCCGGTTAACAGGGCTATCTTCAAGGCTAACATGGCCGCCGATCACGCGGTGATGAACCCGGCCGCGGAAGCCTACACCGAGCATGTCCCGCAGGGCGTCCAAAAGGGCATTCACAATCTCGTGGAGAACCTCAAGGAACCCGCTGTTGCGGTGAACGACGCGTTGCAGGGAAACGTCGACCACGCCTGGCAGTCGGTCCAACGGCTTGCCGTAAACTCCACGATTGGAGTTGCTGGCATTTTCGACTGGGCCAAAAATTGGGGATTGCCGCCGCACCAATCAGATTTCGGCGAGACACTTGCGGTTTGGGGTCTCGGTGAGGGACCTTTTGTCGAATTGCCGTTGCTCGGTCCATCAAATGCGCGTGACGCAGTCGGCACGGCTGTCGATATGGCGATGAACCCGCTGACTTTTGTCGGCGGCGCCCCCGCGACCTACGCCGGCGCCGGCACCGGCGGGGCCAATCTCATCGACACGCGCGCCCAGCACCTTCATGATCTGGACGAGCTGGAACGCAATTCGCTCGATTTTTACTCCACGTTGCGCAGCGTGTACCGGCAGCATCGGGATGCCGAGATCAGCGCGGCCAAACAGTCCGAAAAGCAGCCCGAAGGTCAGGTCGATATTTCAGCTCCCAATACCCAACCTTAAGGACTGAGTCCCGGGTCTATACCGCCAGGCCGGGCGTGGCCCCATATTGGCAGTCATGAGCATAGCCGCGAAGATTTGTGGCCTGTCGAGTGAGGAGACGGTGGCGGCCGCGATCACCGGCGGCGCCGATTACGTCGGATTTGTCTTCTATTCGCGCAGCCCGCGCGCCGTCACGCCGCGCCGGGCCGGGCAGCTGTGCAGCGGCGTTCCCGCCGAGGTCAGGCGGGTCGGCCTGTTCGTCGATGCCGAGGATCGCTTCATAGAGACTGCGCTGGCCATGGCGCCGCTCGACATTCTGCAATTCCATGGCGGCGAGTCGCCGGAACGGGTTGCGCAGGCACGCCTCCGTTTCGGCCGGCCGATCATGAAAGCGATGGCGGTAGCCGGGCAGCGGGACCTGCTAGGTGCCGCGGCTTACGAAGATGTCGCGGACCTGTTGCTGTTTGATGCAAAGCCGCCGCCCCTTTCGAACGCTTTGCCGGGCGGCAACGGTCTGGCCTTTGATTGGACGTTGATCGCCGGCCGCTCCTGGCGGCGGCCCTGGATGCTCTCGGGGGGCCTGACCGCCGAACTGCTGCCCGAGGCGGTGCGCATCTCCGGGGCGAGGATCGTCGACGTCTCCTCCGGCGTCGAGGGCCGTCCGGGCGTCAAGGATCCCCAAAGGATCGGCGCCTTTCTCGCCGCCGCCCGCGCGCTCTAGTTTCACCGCAGGGGCGCGGAGGGCTCGCGAGCGTCTCGCTCTCACCCCACTTGCGGATCCCGGGGGAAGGCCTCGAAGCAACCGCGCTGCGGCCTCCTCGTGCGGGTTCTCGCGTTTGCGGAGCCGCGTGGGTTTTTTCGCTGTTCCGGCGGTGTCTCTGTGGTGCATTTTTGCGCCGCTTAAGGAGTCCATTGATGCAGGTTCCGAACACGTTCTGTGGCGGTCCCGACGATCGCGGCCATTTCGGCAATTATGGCGGGCGCTTCGTTGCCGAAACCTTGATGCCGCTCGTGCTTCGGGTCGAGGCCGCCTATGCGGAGGCGCGCAGCGATCCGAGCTTCCAGGCCGAGCTTGACTATTATCTCAATCATTACGTCGGGCGCCCGAGCCCGCTTTATTTCGCCGAACGGCTGACCCGTCATTTCGGGGGCGCGAAGCTCTATTTTAAACGCGACGAGCTCAACCATACGGGCGCGCACAAGATCAACAACTGTCTCGGGCAAGTCCTGCTCGCGCGACGGATGGGCAGGCGCCGCATCATCGCCGAAACCGGCGCCGGCCAGCACGGGGTCGCGACCGCAACCGCATGCGCCCTGTTTGACCTTCCATGCATCGTCTATATGGGCGCTACCGATATCGAGCGGCAAAAGCCCAATGTCTTCCGCATGAAGCTCCTTGGCGCCGAGGTCGTGCCGGTACATTCCGGGACCGCGACGCTGAAGGATGCGATGAACGAGGCACTGCGCGACTGGGTCGCCAGAGTCGACGACACGTTCTACGTCATCGGGACGGTGGCTGGCCCGCATCCCTATCCGATGATGGTGCGCGACTTTCAGTCGGTCATCGGGCGCGAGACGCGCAGCCAGCTCGAGTTGGCCGAAGGCAGGCTCCCCGATACGCTGGTCGCCTGCATTGGCGGCGGATCGAACGCGCTCGGCCTGTTTTATCCGTTCCTCGACGAGCCGAGCGTTGCGATGATCGGTGTCGAGGCCGCGGGGCATGGCATCGAGACCCGATTACATGCGGCCTCTCTGACCGGCGGCGCGCCCGGGGTGTTGCACGGCAACCGAACCTATCTGCTGCAGAACGAGGACGGACAGATCCGCGATGCCCATTCTATCTCCGCCGGCCTCGATTATCCCGGAATCGGGCCCGAGCATGCTTGGCTGCACGAAATGGGGCGGGTGCAATACGTCTCGATCACCGACCGCGAAGCGCTTGAGGCGTTCCAGCTGGCGAGCCGGCTCGAAGGCATCATCCCGGCGCTGGAGCCGGCGCACGCTCTCGCGCAGGTCGCGAAGATCGCGCCGAGCCTGCCGCGCGACCATCTTATCGTGATGAATATGTGCGGTCGTGGCGACAAGGACATTTTCGCGGTCGCCGACCATCTCGGGGTCCGGCTGTGAGCCGCATCGAGCGGCGCTTTGCGGCGCTGCGGGAGGAGGGTCGCGCCGGGCTCGTCACCTATCTGACCGCCGGCGACCCGGACCGGGGCACCTCCTCCCGGCTGTTCGCCGGACTGAGCGCCGCAGGCGCCGATCTGATCGAGATCGGCATGCCATTCTCCGACCCGATGGCCGACGGCGCCGCCATTCAGCAAGCGGGCCAGCGCGCCCTGAAGCGGGGAATGACGCTGCGCCGCACTTTGGCAATGGTGCGGGAGCTGCGCTGTGCAGACGACGCGACCCCGATCGTGCTGATGGGCTATTATAACCCTATCTACCGCTACGGCCCCGAAGCCTTCGCCCGTGACGCGGTCTCCGCCGGAGTCGACGGGCTCATCGTCGTCGACCTGCCGCCCGAGGAAGACGCGGAACTGACCGGGCCGGCGCGCGCGACAGGCCTCGATCTGATCCGCCTTGCTACTCCGACAAGCGATGATCAGCGCCTGCCGCGCATCGTCGAGGGTGCGAGCGGCTTCATCTATTACGTCGCGATTGCCGGCATCACTGGCACCCGCTCGGCCGATCCCGCGAGCATCGCCAATGCGGTCGATCGCCTGCGCCGTTTTACCCGATTGCCGATAGCGGTCGGCTTCGGCATCCGCACCCCGGAACAGGCCGCCGCCGTCGCCCGCGCCGCCGATGCTGCCGCGGTCGGATCCTCCCTCGTTCAACGCCTCGCGCTAAACCTCGACGCGCAGGGCCGCGCCAAGCCCGGGCTCGTCGACGCCGTCCTCGCCGATGTCCGGGCACTGGCGGCAGGGATTCGCAGCGCGCGGGTGGGATGACGAAACGGTCCCGAAGAGTGGAGCGAGCGCCATACGCGGGCTCGCCGCCTGCTTTTCCGCGGCCCGAGAGAAAATGGCGCGAGCTGCACATCTGCCACATCCCAAAGGAATATTCCAACACACATGGGAGCGGAGAAAGCCCCGCGACGGAAAACGTTGCGCGCCGCCGTATCTGACGCGTTTATACCCTGCCGAGACGCCACAGAGTAGCTCATGGAGATGTCGATGCAGTGAACGGCTCTGTTGCCGGGGGCGAAACGGGTGCAGGGCCTCCCTGAGGTCGAGCATCGATTGCAATTAAGGAGGCGATGTTTCGCAAGAGGCGATTTTTCGCTGCTGGTTTGCTGCGGACGCGGCAAAAGCGGATTGACGACATAAGTTGAGGTTGTTGCGTTGGATCGCTCGGGCGCAGTCGGGGAGGGAGAAAGATGTTTCGCAGCTTCATTGGCGCAATGGTCGGCGCTGCCGCGTTCTTGCTGGCACCGTCCGTGACCCCCGCCGAGGAGCCGTCAGGGCCGCCGATCACGATCGGATTCAGCATGCCATTGACGGGCGGCCTTGCAGTCAATGGCACCTCCGGATTATTGGCGATGCAGATCTGGGCCGAGGATACCAACAAGAAGGGCGGGCTTCTCGGCCGCCCGGTCAAGCTCGTCTATTACGACGACCAGAGCAACCCGTCACTGGTGCCGGGCATATACACGAAGCTGCTCGATGTCGACGGGGTCGATCTCGTCGTCTCGGCCTACGGCACCAATGTGACGGCCCCGGCATTGCCGATCGTCATTGCGCACAACAAGACGTTCATGGGACTGTTCGCGATGGACGTCAACGATGAGTTTCATTACCCGAAATATTTCTCGATGCTGCCGGTCGGGCCGGATCCGCGGGCGGCGATCTCCGAAGGATTCTTCGAAATCATCAGGGCCAATAAAGACAAGCTGGGCCTGAACACGATCGCACTGGCGGTCGATGACGGCGAGGCCACCCGCAACACTGCCGACGGTGCCCGGGCCAATATCAGGAAGGTCGGCCTCAAAGTCGTCTACGACAAGACCTATCCCCCGACGACAACCGATTTCAGTCCGATCATCCGCGCCATTCAGGCGACGAACCCCGATATCGTCTATATCGCTTCCTATCCGCCCGACAGTGTCGGCTTGATCCGCGCAATGCACGAGATCGGACTTAACACGAAAGTCTGCTGCGGTACGATGACCGGGCCGCAGAGCACCTCGATCAAGACTTCATTGGGCCCGATGCTCAATGGCATCATCACGTTCGACTTCTGGCTGCCGGCTCCGACATTGCGGTTCCCGGGGGTCATGGATTTTCTGCAGCGCTACCAGAAAGAGGCGGCCGGCAAAGGCGTCGACCCGCTCGGCTATTACCTGGCGCCGTGGGCCTATGCCGATCTGCAGGTCTTGGGCGAGGCTGTCGAAGAAACCAAAAGCCTCGACCAGGACAAGGTCGCCGATTACATCCGCACTCATACATTCAACACCGTGATCGGCGGTGTCGGCTTCGGCGAAAAGGGCGAGTGGAAGAAGGCGCGCCTGATGACAGTGCAGTTCCAGAACATCGCCGGTACCAGCGTCGACGATTTCCGCGACGGCAAAGGCGAGGTCGTTCTGTGGCCGGACCAGTACAGAGCCGGCGACCCGATCCTGCCTTATTCCTCGGTCAAGCATTAGAGGTCATGGGACAGAGACAGAGTTATTCATTCGCAGTGGCCCCCGGTGCCTCTATAGTGATGATCAATCGGGCGCGCCCTCCACACGGAAGATTTCTTCGAGCTGTGGGCTCATCGACAGGTCGAGTGTTTCGCCGGTCAGCCCGGCCGCAGAATGTTGACCATGATCAGGCCGAGCAGCAGCGGGACGAGCGAGGCGCTGACGAACATCGCCTTGGCGCCGATCCGGCCGACGTATTTGGTATCCCCCATATGCGCTACGCCCACCACGAGGGTCGTGAAGACCAGCGGCGCAATTATCACCTTGGTGAGGCGCAGGAAAATGTCGGTAACGAGCGAAATGTAGCGGGTAATCGCCTTGCCGGTCTGCGGATCCGGTGACAGGGTGTGGCAGGCATAGCCAACGGCGATGCCCAGCAGCCGATTATCGCCGTCGCAGCCGAAAGCGGGGAGGGTGCTCGGGCTGGGTCGTAACGATCGCGATCGGGACGACCGGCTCGCTATCCGCGCGCTCGATATGGAACGCCTGGGTCATGCTGGCCAGGACCAGAGTTGCCTCGGTCAGCGCAAACTGGGCGCCAATGCAGACGCGCGGTCCAATACCGAACGGCATGTATGCAAAGCGATCCGGCGGCGGCGCGCCTGGCAGAAACCGTCCGGGGTCGAAACTCTCCGGCTGCGACCATAGACGCCGGTGCCGGTGCAGTACCCAGGGCGCGATGAACACGACCGCACCCGCCGGCACCGTAATGCCGCCGGCCAGGTCGGCCTTTCGTGCCTGGCGCACGAGCGTGAAGGCCGGCGGATACAGGCGCAACGTCTCATTTACGACTGCACGCGTGTAGACCAGCCTCGCCAACGCATCGGCGGCAAAGTCGGGGCCAAGATCGACCCCCGCGACTTCGGCGGCAAGACGCTCCTGAACCGCAGGCGTGACAGCGAGGAGATAGAGTGCCCAGAACAGCGCGACGGCCGTCGTCTCGTGGCCGGCGATGATCAGAGTGGCGACCTGGTCCAACAGCCGCTCCCCGGAGAAACCGCTGCCGGTTTCGGGGTCGCGGGCCTCCGACAGCAGGTCGAAAAGATCGCCCGGCCGGTTGCCGCAGGCTCGCGCTTCGCGTTCGGCGATGAGTCTCCGTATCAGATCCAGCCAGCGTTTGCGAACGCGCCGTCGCGCGATGTCGCGGGGACTGGGAATACGCAACGGCAGCAGCATATCCAACAGGTTTGGCCTTCCGAGGTGGTCGGAATAGCGCATCATCAGATCGCGCAGTTCGGTCCCATGCCGGTGCATCTGCAATGAGAACATCGATCTGCCGGCGATTTCCAAAGCGAGAAACTGCATCTCCGTCAGGAGATCGACGGGGCCTTCGCTCGCCGCGGCCAGCCTGCCGATCACCGACCGGGTCGCCCGCGCTATGTGCTGCGACAGATTCGGTATCGTCCGCGGCGCCAGTGCCGGCGCTACGGTCCGACGCTGATATCTCCAGTCTTCTCCTTTGCTCAGCAGCAGCCCATTGCCCAGCAATGGCCGTAGCATACGGACCGTTGCCGCGGTCCGGCGGTAATTTGCGCTATTGTCGATGAGAATGTGCTGAATGCCGGCGGGCCGGTTGAGAATGATTTGCCGCCGGCCAAAAAACCGGCGGTTCACGACTTCCTCCTCAAATGCATGCGGCGGGAACGCCAGGAGGGCGTTCTCGCCCAGCACCCTGGCGATGCCGCGGCCGGAGGAGGAGGCACCATCTGCAGCGTAACATGCCGGCCGGACAGCAGGCTCGGCTTCGCGCATGCTCGACATTTCCACCTCGCCAACCGATGGGCAAGAGATCGGGATTGCACCGCTTTTTTCCAAGCATCCCGTGGTCCCCGGCGAGGGCGCACAACGCACCGCCGGGGTGCAGCAAACGAGGCTTCCGGCACAACTTCCCGGATCTCCGGCTTGAAGGGACGCACCGTCGCGGGCATGCTTCGCGATGGCTGTGAAATCGGAGATCGCTTCATGAACGGCGCGGAAAGCCTTGTGCGCACCCTGGTCGGCGGCGGCGTCAATGTGTGTTTTGCCAATCCAGGCACCTCGGAGATGCATTTCGTCGCGGCGCTCGACCGGGTCGAAGGGATGCGCTGCGTCCTGGGCCTGTTCGAGGGTGTGGTCACCGGTGCCGCCGACGGCTATGGCCGGATGAGCGAAGGGCCGGCCGCGACCCTGCTGCATCTCGGCCCCGGAATGGCCAACGGGCTCGCCAATATCCACAACGCCAATAAGGCATCGACGCCAATGGTCAATATCGTCGGGGATCATGCGACTTACCATCGCCGCTACGACGCGCCGCTTACGACCGATATCGAAACGGCTGCGCGGCCATTTTCGCGGTGGGTCAAGACGTCACCGGACGCGCGTTCGGTCGCTGCCGACGGTGCCGCCGCTATCGCTGCGGCGCGCACGCCGCCCGGCCAGATTGCGACGTTGATCCTGCCGGCGGATACGGCGTGGAACGACGGCTCCGGTCCGGTGGAGGTGGCGCCTGCGTCAGCGCCTGCTGTCGTGTCGTCCGAGGCTGTCGCCGGGGCGGCGCGGGTGCTGCGCTCGGGCGAATCGTGCCTGCTGCTCGTCACCGGCCGCGCGCTGCGCCAGCACGGGCTCGATCTCGCCGGCCGCATCGCCGCGAAGACCGGTGCCCGGCTGATGGCGCAGGGCTCCAACGCCCGCACGCAACGCGGGCGTGGACGGGTGCCGGTCGATCGCATTCCCTATGTGGTCGATCAGGCGGTCAAAGTGCTCGATGGCCTCAAACACGTCATCCTCGTCGGCTCGAAGATGCCGGTGGCGTTTTTCGCCTATCCCGACAAGCCAAGCCTCCTGACGCCGCCCGACGCCGTGGGCCACGTGCTCGCTCGACCCGAGGAGGATCTGATCGGCGCGCTCGAAGCATTGGCCGAGGAAGTTGGGGCGCTCTCGACACCGGCGCCTGTGAAGAATGGCCCACCGCCCGCTCCGGCAACCGGAGCGGTTACGCCAGAAGCGCTGGGCATCTCGCTGGGCGCGCTGATCCCGGAACACGCGATCGTCGTCGACGAGGCGGTCACGACGGGACGCGGCTTCTTTGCGCCGACCCTTTCGGCGGCGCCGCATGACTGGCTCTCAAATATGGGCGGATCGATCGGTATCGGGATGCCACTCGCGACCGGTGCCGCAGTAGCCTGCCCTGACCGCAAGGTCATCTGTCTCGAAGGCGACGGCAGCGGGATGTACACGCTGCAGGCGTTGTGGACACAGGCGCGCGAAGGGCTCGATGTGACGACGTTGCTCTTCTCGAACCGCAGCTATGCGATTTTGCGCGGCGAGCTCGCCAATGTCGGCGCCGGCAATCCCGGCCGCAAGGCGCTCGACATGCTCGATCTCGGGCATCCCGATCTCGACTGGGTGGGACTGGCGCGCGCGATGGGAGTACCCGGGGGCCGGGTCACGACGATGGAAGCCTTCAACGACCGTTTCACGGAAGCCCTCACGACGCCTGGCCCTTACCTGGTGGAGGTCGTGTTGTGACGGGGCTGGAATTGCCCCTGACGCCGGCCTTGCCGGCTCGCGGGGAGCGGGAAGTCGCGTGAGCGGGAAGCGACGGGGTCGAGGAGGTCCGATGGGATCATTGCGCGTGCTTGATGTTGCCAGCTGTTATCGCCTTTCTGCTTGGGCCGGAAGCGCAGGCAGCAGGCACAGGCGTCTTCGCCGGCGGAACACACATTGCTGGCACGGTACCGCAGGGTCTCGGGCGTCGATCACTTTTTTCAGGCATGCGAGCTTTCTGATCGAAAGTCCCGCGGGGCCGCGCATCCTCGCCGATTACAGCGAGACGATACGTGCGCCGGTGAGGCCCGAGACCGTCACGATGAACAATGCGCATCCCGCGCACGCCAGCGACACGGTCGAGGCGGAAGTAAGATAGGTAGTAAAGTTGGTAGTAAAAACAAATAATTACCGATGAGACTGGTACACGGGCGGCGGTGCTGCGCCGCATCGGCTCGAATATTCGTCTCGATTTTGCCGGCTTTGCATGCGCATCTCGGCTATTTGCATCACACGCTGACGTAAGCCACCTCGCGCAGCTCGGCACGATCGACATTGTTAATGTGCCGGTTGACGGTGTGTGGACCTTGAACCAGCAGGACATGATCGAGTTGCTGCAGCAGATCAACCGAAGACCGTCACCCGATGCACTTTTTCGGGCATGCCACATTGGTCAAGTTTTTGACGCTGCCGGCCGACCAGTAACGGGTACGGAATGCAGCGAGCCGCACAGTCGTTCTCTCGCGGTCGGAGCTCCCCGAACGTTCTGGTCGTGCGGGCGAGTGATCGGCTCTCCGGGGAGGGTCTGTGGAACTTTGCGCGGCGCGGCATCATTATCGGTAAAGCGAGCGGACGCAGGGGTAGGTCCATATAAACCAGGTCTGTCGCAATGAGCGAAGGGCTGCGAATTTATAATCTGTTTCCGACCTTGGCCGGAACCGTCCGGCAGTGGACTGAGCATCTGCCGCGAATCGCGGCGATGGGTTTCAACGCCGTTTATCTCAACCCTTTTCATTACCCGGGCTTCTCGGGAAGCCTCTACGCGGTCAAGGACTACTATCGGCTCAATCCGCGCTTTCGCGGCGACCAGCCGGATGACGACGAAATGCTGCTGCGCGGGTTTACCGGCGCCGCTCGAGAGCACGGGTTGCGCGCTATCATGGACCTTGTCGTCAACCACACCGCGAAGGACAGCGAGCTCGTCGCCAGCCGCCCGGATTGGTTTACGCGAGACGCGCGCGGCAATGTGCTTTCGCCTTACGCGACCGACCCTGCCGATCCGACCCGAATGACGGTCTGGGGCGATCTCGCCGAGCTCGATTACCGGCCGCCGCAACAACGCCAAATTCTCGGCTATTTTCAGCAGCTGGTTCGTCACTACATCGGGCTTGGCTTTACTGGTTTCCGCTGCGATGCAGCCTATAAGGTGCCGGTCCAGGTTTGGCGCGGTTTGATCGGCGACGCCAAAGAGGTTGCTTCCGACGCGCTGTTCTGTGCGGAAAATCTCGGGGCGCCGAAGGAGGCGGTCCTCGCCCTCGCCGATGCCGGGTTCGACTATCTCTTCAACAGCGTCAAGTGGTGGGATTTCGAGAGCCCGTGGCTGCTCGAGCAGTATGAGGAGTTCCGGCATATCGCGCCCTCGATCGGGTTTCCCGAGAGCCATGACACCGACCGGCTCGTCAACGAGCTTGCGGCAGCGGGCGTCCCGGATTCCCAGATCGCGCCGCGCTATCGTCAGGCCTATGCCTTTGCCGCGGCCTTCTCTACCGGCGTGATGATGCCGATGGGATTCGAATATGGATGGTCGCGGCGCCTCGATGTCGTCGGCATGCCCGACGGCGACCCGGAGCCGGCGCGCTTTGATCTCAGCGGGTACATCGCCGAGGTAAACGCGATGAAGCGGACAGTCCCGGCCCTTAACGAAGAGGGGCCTCAGCGTCTGCGCAGCGCTAAAGACGACCCGCTGGTGATACTTGAACGGCGGAACGAAAGCGGCGAGGAAGGCGCCTTCATTCTCGTCAATACTCATCATAATGAAGCCCGAGACGTTGATCTCGAAGGGTCGCAGGTGACGCTCGCGCCGCTCGGCGTTCGGGTTTTGCGGGTGGCGGGCGCGGCTCGCTCGGTGCATCGGGTTGCTCAGCACCCGTTCTGGCGGCCGCAGTCACGCATCCATATCGAGGAGGTCTATCCCGAGCTCGACGGCGGCCGCTATCCGGTAAAGCGCCTCGTCGGCGGGGTGTTGGAAGTGTGGGCAGATCTCTTTCGCGACGGGCACGACAAACTGCGGGCCGTCGTAAAGTACCGACACGAGGAGGAAGAATGGCGGGAGGTGGCCTTCGACTTCTTCGACAACGACCGCTGGGTCGGACGTTTTCGCCTCGATGCGGTCGGTCTGTGGCGCTACACGATCGAAGCCTGGACCGACCAGTTCGAGAGCTGGCGCGACGAATTTGAAAAAAAATGTGAAGCCGGCCAGAGCATCGAGCTCGAACTCGTCGAGGGACGGGCGGTCGTCGAGGCCGCGTTGCAGCAGGCCCAGTGCGATGACGCCACCCGCCTGCGCCAAGTACTGCGCGATTTCGACGAGGGCGAGACGGCGAACCGCAGCGAGTTGCTCCTTTCGCCCGCTGTGCGCGAGCTAATGGCGCGTAATTCGCTGCGCGCCGATGCGGTGCGCTATCCCCGCGAACTCGAGGTCGTCGTCGATCGCAACGCCGCACGCTTTGCGGCGTGGTACGAAATGTTTCCACGCAGCCAAGGCTCACAGCCCGGCAGGGGCGCGACGTTCGATGAGTGCATCGCGCGGCTGCCGGAGATCGCGCGGCTCGGCTTTGATGTCGTCTACCTTGTTCCGATCCATCCTATCGGCCGCCTTAACCGCAAAGGCAGAGACAACAGTACGCTCGTCGAGCCCGGGGACCCGGGCAGTCCCTACGCGATCGGTTCGGCAGAAGGCGGGCACCGTGCGGTCAACCCCGAACTCGGCACGCTTGCCGATTTTCGCCGGTTTGTGAAGGCGGCCGCGAGCCTGGGCATGGAGGTGGCGCTGGATTTCGCGATCCAATGCGCGCCCGACCACCCGTGGGTGCGCGAACATCCGCAATGGTTTCATTTCCGGCCCGACGGGACGATCAAATATGCCGAGAATCCGCCGAAGAAGTACGAAGACATCGTCAATGTCGATTTCGCGAGTCCCGATCGTGACGGATTGTGGACGGAATTGCGCGACACCGTCTTGTTCTGGGTCGGCGAAGGGGTGCGCATATTTCGCGTCGACAACCCTCACACCAAGCCACTGCCGTTCTGGGAATGGCTGATTCGCGAGGTGAAAGCGCGATGCGCCGAAACGATCTTCCTGTCGGAGGCGTTCACACGGCCCAAAATGATGCGCGCACTGGCCAAAGCCGGCTTCACCCAATCCTATACCTACTTCACTTGGCGCAATACAAAGTCGGAGCTGACCGAGTATTTGATGGAGTTAATCCAGTATCCGACGAACGAATATTTTCGGCCCAACTTCTTCACCAACACACCGGATATCCTGCCGTTTTTTCTGCAGGAGGGGGGCCGGCCAGCCTTCCGCATCCGCCTCGTGCTGGCAGCGACGTTATCGCCCGCCTACGGCATCTACAACGGCTTCGAATTATGTGAGAACACGCCTATTCCGGGGCGCGAGGAATATCTCCATTCCGAGAAATATGAGTACAAAGTGTGGGACTGGGACCGGCCCGGCAATATCAAGGAGGATATTGCAACGCTCAACCAGTTTCGCCGTGATAACCCGGCATTGCAGGAATTTCTCAACCTGCGCTTTCTCAATTGCCACGACCCAAACATTCTCGCATACATGAAGATCTCTGCAGACCGGGCCAATACCGTGATTATTGTGGTCAATCTCGATCCGCACAGCCCACGTGAGGATACCGTAGAGTTGCCTCTTGCCGAACTCGGATTGGCGCCCGATGCCGAATTCTCGCTCGAGGAGGCGTTCACGCGGCGCGTCGTGACCTGCCGCGACGGTCATCCGCATTTTCGCCTCGATCCTGAGATAGATCCCGCGCTGGTTTTCCGTTTACTCTCCCCTGACGCCGCATGACACCACCCGACGACGCTCCGCTGACTGACAGCGGCACAGTCCCCCGCGCGTTGACCACAGACCCGCTGTGGTACAAAGACGCGATCATCTATCAACTGCACGTCAAGGCCTTTTTCGACGCCAATAATGACGGGATCGGCGATTTCGAGGGCCTGCGCCACAAGCTCGATTATCTGCAGGACCTCGGCATAACAGCGCTATGGTTGCTGCCGTTTTACCCGTCGCCGCTGCGGGACGACGGTTACGACATCTCCGATTACAAGAACATCAATCCCTCGTACGGCGGAATGCACGAATTCAAGTTGTTCGTGCGAGAGGCGCACCGGCGCAACATCCGGGTCATCACCGAACTAATCATCAACCACACCTCCGATCAGCATCCCTGGTTCCAGCGTGCCCGCCGCGCCAAGTGCGGCTCCAGGCTGCGCGACTTCTATGTGTGGAGCGATACCGATCAAAGATTTCCCGAAACCCGCGTCATCTTTCTCGATACCGAGAAGTCCAACTGGGCGTGGGACCCGGTCGCTCAAGCCTACTATTGGCATCGGTTCTATTCGCATCAGCCCGATCTGAACTTCGACAACCCGCGGGTCCTCAGAGCCGTCATGGACGTCATGCGGTTCTGGCTGGATCTCGGGGTCGACGGGATGCGGCTCGACGCTGTGCCCTACCTGATCGAGCGCGAGGGGACGATCAACGAGAACCTGCCCGAAACCCACGAGGTCCTCAAGAAGCTGCGTCGCGAACTCGACATCCGGTATGGCGACCGCATGCTGCTCGCCGAGGCCAATCAATGGCCGGAAGACGTATTGCAGTATTTCGGCGCTGGCGACGAATGCCATATGGCGTTTCATTTCCCGCTGATGCCCCGCATCTACATGGCGATCGCGACCGAAGACCGTCACCCGATCGCCGATATCATGCGTCAGACACCGGATATTCCGGAACCGTGCCAATGGGCCGTATTTCTGCGTAATCATGACGAGCTGACGCTCGAGATGGTGACCGATCGCGAGCGGGATTACCTGTGGAACTACTATGCCGCGGACCGGCGCGCGCGCCTCAATCTCGGAATCCGTCGCCGCCTTGCGCCGCTGATGGAGAACGACCGGCGCAAAATCGAGCTTTTGAACGCGCTGCTGATCTCGATGCCGGGGACCCCGGTTCTCTATTATGGCGACGAGATCGGCATGGGGGACAACGTCTTTCTCGGCGACCGGGATGGCGTACGCACCCCGATGCAGTGGTCGTTCGACCGCAATGGCGGATTTTCCCGCGCCGACCCGGCGCGTTTGTACCTGCCTCCGATCATGGATTCGGTCTATGGGTTCGAGGCGGTCAATGTCGAGGCCCAGAGCCGCTCGCCGTCCTCCCTGCTGAATTGGGTGAAGCGGCTGATTGCAGCCCGTCGCTCGCGCCGGGCATTCGGACGCGGCACGCTGCGGTTCCTGTACCCGTCCAACCGTAAAGTGATCGCGTATCTGCGCCGCTTTGGGGACGAGATTGTGCTGTGCGTCGCCAACCTGTCGCGCTCCCCGCAGGCAGTCGAGCTCGACCTGTCGGATTGGCGCGGCCGGCAGCCGGTCGAGCTACTGGGCCGCAGCGCGTTTCCGCCGATTGGCGAATTGCCATATCTGCTGACCTTGCAGGGCTACAGCTTCTTTTGGTTCGAGCTCCTCCCGCTTGCCGTCGAGACCGCCAGCGTGCACACACCGCCCGAATTCTTTACTTTGGTAATGCCGCGCGGCTGGTCGGACCTGTTCCGCCAGCCCAACCTCCCGCAGCTCGAAAGTGACGTCATTCCGAGCTTTCTGCCCCGTCAGCGCTGGTTCGGTGCGAAGGATGAGCAGGTCAGGTCGGCCGTCATGTTGGCACGCGGCGAACTGGCCCGGCCGGCAGAGGAGGGCGCCGGACCTGAGACGTTTCTGGCAGGGGCCATCGAAATTCAGCTCGCGCACGGAGACCGGCAACGCTATTTCCTGCCGCTGTCCACGATGTGGTCATCCGAAGACAGCGATGCGCGGCAGGCCCTGATCCCCGCCACCCTCGCCGAGTTGCGGCAATTTCGTCGCGAGGGCGCGCTTGTCGACGCAATGTCACAGGACGGCTTCTCGTCGGCGATCATGGAAGCGATCCGGCAGGAGGCGACGATAGCGCTCGAGGGCGGGGAGATCCGCTGCCGCAGGACACCCATCTTCGACCAGATTGCTGTGCCGGAGCGTCTGATCATCCGTCGTTCCGGGGCCGAACAGTCAAACACTTCGGTGATCTTCGATGATTACGCGATGCTCAAGATCTATCGGCGGCTGCAGCCCGGTCCGCACCCCGAGATCGAGATGTCGCGCTACCTGGTCGAGCGGGCGGGATTTGCCAACACGCCGCCGCTGCTGGCTTTTCTGGAGCTCGATCTCGAGCGCCAAGGGGGACCCGAAACCCATGCGCTCGGCGTGTTGTTCGGCTTCGTGGGCAATCAGGGCGACGGTTGGACACAGGCAATGGACTACCTCACCCGCTATCTCGACGATGCCTTGCTGTCGACCGGCACCAAGTCCTCGGACCTGCCTGATCCCGATGTTTTCTTTCTTTCGCTGGCACGCCAACTCGGCATTCGCACTGCCGAGATGCACCGGGCACTTGCCGAGCAAGGTTGCGAGGATCCCGATTTTGCTCCTGAACCAGTAACTTCGCGAGATGTCGCCGAATGGCAGCGCGCTCTCGAAGCCTCCGCCAGTGAGATGCTGTCCAGACTGGAGCGCGAGCGCGCCAAATTGCCCCCCGCTGCGCAGACTCTTGCCGAGCAACTGATCGTGCGCCGCAGCAGCCTCGTGCGGCAAATTCGCCAGTTGATCCCGGACGAGATCGAGGCGCAGAAGACCCGCTTTCATGGCGATTTCCACCTCGGTCAAGTTCTCGTCGTAAAGAACGATTTCTTCATTATTGACTTTGAGGGGGAGCCGGCGCGAC
>JAFMSA010000019.1 GCA_017353855.1 Alphaproteobacteria bacterium | reverse complement strand
AGCCTGATCGAGCACCCCGCTTCGGTCGAGGGCGGCGAGAGCCCCGCCTTCCCGGTCTCCCGCGTCCGTCGGTCGGGATCGAGGGCCCTGGCCGCCTGGTGTCCGCACTCGGCTGCTGAGGCGAGTGGTCCGGCACCGTCCGGCCACTCGATTCGTCAAAGCTCGACCGGGCACACATCCCGATAATTTGCAGTCCGGCACAGGATCTGCTTGTTCGGCACAAGATTTGGGAGGTCCTGAGGGAATCTGTCGGCCATGCTAAACGCAGGCGCGTAGAATGGCCGCATGCATCATGTCTTGGAGCGCCCGCGACACCACTACACCGAACGCACCAGGTCTGCCTTGTACAGGAGCGCTAATTTTTGTTCCTGTGTAGGAGAGTGTTTTCTGAAATGCATCCGATACTTTGGATACATCAGTGATGCGGAGCGCGCCAGATCCTTGCGGCGCGCCGGCGCCAGGATCGTCCAAACGGCGAGCGCGCTAGGCAGATCGACCGGCCCGCTGATCTATCCGATCTCAATCGGCCTGATCTCGGTCTGGATCGTCGGTGTGTTCTTTGGTGCCGGCTTTTCGTTCCTGACGCATCCGTCGGAGGGACCGGTTCCGGGTGCGGGTACGGCTAGCACCCCCCAAAGGGGCAATGCAACCGACACGCACGCTTCACTACCCGCCACCTCCCACGAGCCGGGACCACCGCCAACCGCCCCGACGCTTGAAGGCCAATCCCCTTCACTTCACGCCGCAGCCGGCGCGAACGCGGTCGAAAGCTCCAAGCGAGTTCACAACCCCCACGTGAGCAGCGGCCGGGACCTGACCCAGCCTTCATTCGTCCAGTCACCTCGCAAGAAGCCCCACGCAAGCGCGCGAACTCGGCGAACGCACCACCCCGTACGGACCCACCCGGATCCGCTGCACCGCCCCGCGCCGGTCAGGTGAGTTCGTGCGCCGATAAACGACTTTTCTCGCAGAGCAAGAGCCGGCAGCGAGGATGCCGCCCGCAAGTCTGGCGCACGTTCCGCTCAGCGGCGGGAGCCGCTACAGCAGGCCCAGTTCCAGCCTCGCCTCCTCGCTCATCAGGTCCGGGGTCCATGGAGGTGACCACACGAGCTTGACCCGGACATCGCTGACCCCGGACACGCTTCGGATCGCCGCCTCGACTTCGCCGGGCATGTTGGCGGCAACCGGGCACGCCGGGGTCGTCAGCGTCATCTCGACATAAACGATACCGGCCTTTTTTACGATCAGCTCGTAGATCAGGCCGAGCTCCACGAGATTGACCGGGATTTCCGGATCGCGGACGGTCTTTAGCGCCTCGAGGACCGGACCCATCAACGCCGGGTCGTCCTCGCCTGCCTGCGGGCGCTCGACCTCGTCGTCGGACGCGGCGGGCTGCTGCGTGAAATCGAACGGATCGCGCTCCATCTTTCCTATTCCGTCTTTACCGTTTTGCCCGGATCGCCGCCCCGCAATGCGGCCTCGAGCGCATGCCACGACAGTGTGGCGCATTTGACCCGGGCCGGATATGCCTTGACTCCGGTGAGCGGCTCGAGCCGCTCCATATCCTCGGCCAGCGGTTCCGGCAGTTCATCCGAAGCCGGTCCGCCGGTGACCCGGGAGTGAAACTGCGCGAACAGGGCACTCGCGTCGGCGACTGTCTTTCCTTTGAGAACCTCGGTCATCAGCGATGCCGCAGCGGTCGAAATCGCGCAGCCGCGCCCCTGAAAACTGACATCGGCTATCCGGTCGCCCTCGAGCGTCAGATACACGGTCACCCGGTCGCCACACAGCGGGTTGTGGCCCTGGGCGGAATGGGTCGGGGTCTCGATAACGCGAAAATTCCGGGGATGCCGCCCGTGGTCGAGGATAATCTCCTGATAGAGTTCGCGCAGGTCCATCATCGTGCGAACATCCCCCGGGCAGCCTCAATCGCCGCGCCCAGGCGATCGATGTCGGTTTCGTCATTGTACACGCCCAACGAGGCGCGCGTCGTCCCGGACAGGCCGAGCCGCTCCATCAGCGGCTGGGCGCAGTGATGTCCGGCCCGCACGGCGACATGATGTTGATCGAGCACCTGCGCCACATCGTGCGGATGCACGCCCTCGAGATCGAACGAAAGAATGGCGAGCCGCCGCTGGCCGGCGCCGAGCAGCCGCAGACCCGGGATGCGCGACAACCGGTCCACACCATAGCCCGTCAGCGCTTCCTCATGCTCGAGGATGTTATCGCGGCCCAATTCTTCGATGAAGTCGAGCGCCAGACCGAGGCCGATCGCACCGGCGATGTCGGGGGTTCCGGCCTCGAAACGGTGCGGCGGCTCCTGATAGTCGGTCTTCTCAAAGCTGACATGCAGGATCATTTCGCCGCCGCCTTGCCATGGCGGCATTGCCGACAGCACGTCGAAGCGACCGTAGAGCACGCCGATACCGGTCGGCCCGTAGACTTTGTGGCCTGTGAAGGCATAGAAGTCGCAGCCCAGTGCCTGCACGTCTACCGGCAGCCGCGGAGCAGCCTGACTGCCGTCTATCAGCACCTTTGCGCCATGCAGGTGCGCCAGCCTGATGATCCGCTCCACCGGCACGAGCGTGCCGGTGGCGTTGGCGACATGCGTCATCGCAACGAGCCGGGTGCGCGAGGAGAGACGAGCCTCGAAGGCCGCAAGATCCAGCCCGCCGGTTGCATCGATCGGCGCGACGACGAGACGGATGCCGATCCTGTCGCGCAGCAATTGCCACGGCACGATGTTCGAGTGGTGCTCGAGTTCGCTGATCAGCACCTCGTCACCCTCGCGAAGAAAAGCCGGGCCCCAGCTCTGGGCGACGAGGTTGATCGCCTCGGTCGTGTTGCGCACGAAAACGATCTCGCGGTGGTCCGCCGCATTCAGGAACCGGCGCACCTTGTCGCGCGCTTCCTCGTAAAGCTCGGTCGAGCGCGCGCTGAGCCGGTAGACGCCCCGATGCACGTTGGCGTAGTCGGTGCGATAGTATTGGGCGGTGCCGTCGATGACGGAACGCGGCTTCTGGGCGCTGGCGGCGGAATCCAGGAAGACGAGATCCGGGTTGTTCGCGAAAATAGGGAAATCGCGCCGCAACCGGCGCGGATCGAACCCGCCGGGCGCCGGATAGGTGCTCCTCAAACTCGCCGTCGTCATCCTACTCCTCCGAACTCGCCAGGCGGCGGGAGATCCGCTGCAACAGGTGCTCGCGCATCAGAGGCGTCCCGACAAGCTCCACCGCCTCCCGGACAAAGGCCTCGATCAGCATTCGACGCGCCTGCTCGTCTGGAATGCCGCGCGCGCGCAGGTAAAAAAGGGCCGCCTCATCGAGATCACCGACCGCCGCGCCATGGCTGCATTTCACGTCGTCGGCGCAGATTTCCAGCTCGGGCTTCGTGTCGATCGACGCGTGCGGCCCGAGGACAAGATTGCGGCTCAGCTGATGAGCATCGACCCGCTGTGCGCCGGGGCGGACCGTAATGCGCCCCTGAAACGCGCCGTGCGCGCGCCCGGTCGCCACACCCTTGAAGACCTCGCGGGTTTCGCCGCCCGCTGCGGCGTGCTCGACCGTGGTCAGGATATTCGCCTCCTGGCGGCCGGAAAGCAGGAAAGCGCCATTAAGCTCGCAGCGGCTGGCTTCGCCTTCGCTCCGCACCGTGGTCTCGTGCCGCACGGTGCGTCCCGCGAGCAGCATCACAAAGCTCGAAAGGCTGGCACCCGCTCCCAGCGTCGCCAGCATTTCGCCGAAATGCCACGCCTCGGCCGCCTCCTCAATCAATGCCACCCGGGTGAGTTCGGCGCCGGCGGCGAGGTTCAGCTCAATCACATCGTTGCGCCAGTAATGACCCGCACCCGCAAAGCTCTCGATCACCGAGGCCCGAGCGCGTTCGCCGGCCGCAATCAGGCCGCGGGTGTGCAGTGAGCCGCCCTGCGCAGCGCCCGACGACAAGTGAATGATCTCCACGGGACGCTCGACCACGACGCCCGGTTCGATATCGAGGACAAAACCATCGGCAAAAAACGCGGTATTGAGTGCGGCAAACGGCCGGGCTGCGTCGAGCGACAGCGCTTCAAAACCCGCGCGCACCAATTCGGGACGCTCGGTGATCGCGGCGGCCATCGATCCGAGCCATACACCGGGCGGCAGCCCCTCCAGAGCCGACAGCGCAGGCGCCAGACGCCCGTCGACCAGGACCAGGCGATAGGCTGGCCGGCCGAGCGCCATTTCGGCAAGCTGAGCGCGAATTTGCGCGCTGATGCCACCCCGCTGCGCGCCAGCCGGCAACATGGGCCGCTGCTCGAGCGCGCGCAGATCGAGATAGCGCCAAGCTTCGCTGCGCCGGCTCGGAAAACCGAATTCGGCAAAGCGGGCGAGGCTGCCCTTGCGGTAGCCGGTCAGCCAGTCGGGCTCACGCCCGGCGCGCGCAAGCGAATCGCGCCCGAAGGCTTCGAGATAGGGCCGTGCTTCAGGCCTCACCGGGAAATCGACAACGGCATTCATTGGCAAAATCCCACGCTCACGCCGCCTCTTCGGCGGCGCCATACCCGCGCCGCTCGAGCTCGACAGCAAGCGCCTTGTCGCCGGATTGAATGATGCGGCCGCGCTGCAGCACATGGACGCGGTCTGGCTCCACATAATCGAGCAGCCGCTGGTAATGCGTGATCACGACAATCGCACGCTCCGGCGAGCGTTGCTCGTTGACGCCGCGCGCCACCAGTTTGAGCGCGTCGATATCGAGCCCGCTGTCGGTCTCATCGAGAATGGCCAGACGGGGCTCCAGCATCGCCATCTGAAGGATTTCGTTGCGCTTCTTCTCGCCGCCCGAAAAGCCGACATTGACGGCGCGCTGCAGCAGATCCTCGCCGATGTCCAACAGCTTGAGCCTCGCGCGCACAATCCTGAGAAACTGGCCGGCATCAAGTTCGGGCTCGCCCCGGTGGCGGCGCTGCGCGTTGAGCGCCGTACGCAGAAAGTACATGTTGTTCACGCCCGGGATCTCGATCGGGTACTGGAAGGCGAGGAACAGCCCCTCGCGGGCCCGTTCGTCGGCCGGCATGACGAGCAGATCGCGACCGAGATAGCTAACGCTGCCTTCGCTGACTTCGTACCCCTCGCGGCCCGCGAGCACTGCGGCCAGCGTGCTCTTGCCGGAGCCGTTCGGCCCCATGATCGCGTGCACCTCGCCGGCCTTCACCGACAGATCGATCCCGCGCAGGATCTCGCGGCCGTCGTTCAGCCGCGCATGCAAATTCGTCACCTCAAGCATCGCAACCTCGTGCGGCATCAGCCGACGCTGCCTTCGAGGCTCACGGCGAGCAGTTTCTGCGCCTCGACCGCGAATTCCATCGGCAGCTCCTTGAGGACTTCCCTGCAGAAGCCGTTGACGATCAGCGAGATCGCGTCCTCGGTGGTCAACCCCCGTTGACGGCAGTAGAAGAGCTGCTCTTCGCTAATTCTCGATGCCGTCGCCTCATGCTCGACGCGGGCCGAGGGATTGCGTACCTCTATATAAGGCACGGTGTGCGCCCCGCAGCGCTCACCGATCAGCAGCGAGTCGCATTGCGTGTGGTTCCGAGCGCCCCGCGCGCGCGGCTGTACGCGCACCAGGCCCCGATAGGTGTTCTGACCGCGACCCGCCGAAATCCCCTTCGAAACGATCGTCGAGCGCGTGTCGCTGCCGATATGGATCATCTTCGTCCCGGTATCGGCCTGCTGGCGGTTGTTGGTGATTGCGACAGAGTAGAATTCGCCGACCGAATGGTCGCCTTCAAGCACGCAGCTGGGGTATTTCCAGGTGATCGCCGAGCCGGTCTCGACCTGGGTCCAGGATATCTTGGAGCGCGCCCCCCGGCATGCACCGCGCTTGGTCACGAAATTGTAGATGCCGCCGCGGCCCTCGGCGTCGCCCGGGTACCAGTTCTGCACGGTCGAATATTTGACCTGCGCGTCCTCATGCGCGATCAACTCGACAACCGCGGCGTGCAGCTGGTTCTCGTCGCGTTGCGGCGCAGTACAGCCTTCGAGGTAGCTGACATAGGCGCCGGCGTCAGCGATCAGCAGCGTGCGTTCGAACTGCCCGGTCTTCGCGGCATTGATCCGGAAATAGGTGCTCAGTTCCATCGGGCAGCGTACGCCGGGCGGGACATAGGCGAACGAGCCGTCGCTGAACACTGCTGAATTCAGCGCCGCAAAAAAGTTGTCGTTCTGCGGCACCACCGTTCCGAGATATTTGCGCACGAGCTCGGGGTGCTCGCGCACCGCCTCGCCCATAGAGCAGAAGATGATGCCGAGCTCGCCGAGCTGCTCCTTGAACGTCGTCGCCACCGAGATACTGTCGAACACCGCATCGACGGCCACTCCCGCCAGTATCTCGCGCTCCCGCAGCGGGATGCCCAGCTTCTCGTAAGTGCGCAGCAGCTCGGGATCGACCTCGTCGATCGATTTCGGGCCGGCGCTCTGCCTGGGCGCCGAATAGTAAGTCGCGGCCTGATAGTCGATCGGCGTCAATTGCAGCTTGGCCCAATCCGGCTGCGCCATCCCGCACCACGCGCGGAACGCTGCGAGCCGCCACTCCAGCAGCCATGCGGGCTCCTCTTTCTTCGCCGAGATGAAGCGAACCGTGTCTTCTGTGAGGCCGGGCGGCGCCGCCTCGGCATCGATCTCGGTGATAAAGCCGTACTTGTAGCTCTCCCGCGCGAGAGAGCGGAGGGTCTGAAGAGTTTCTGAAGATGCGCTCATGCGGAAAATCGATGCTCGTCGGATTGTGACGGATTGGGTGAAAGAGAGATCCCGCGGATAAAAGCCGCCGGGGTCAGCATGGCATCAAGCGAGACCGCGGACAGCGCCTCCCCGACAGCCCGGTTTATCGCCGACCAATGCGGCCGGGTGGGACAGTAGGTCGTACGTGCGCAGTCTTCGACATGGACGGAGCACTGGGTGAGCCCGATATCGCCGTCGATCGCGGCCACGACCTCGGCGACCGAGATCGCCGTGGCGGGGCGCGCAAGACGATATCCGCCGGTGGCACCCCGGGCCGCACTTACGAGCCCGGCATGCGCCAGTGCTTTGAGAACCTTTGCAACGGTGGCCTGAGGCAGCCTCGTCTCGGCAGCCAGCGTCGTGGCATTGACCTGACGGGCCGGAAACGCCGCCAGATGAGTGGCGATGATAACGCCGTAATCGGCGAGCTTGCTGAGAATGATCATCGCGTCCGAGTGCCTGTTCCCGGTCCAATTCGTACCAAACTGGTACGTAATAGATCGTCGCCCGGACAACGGCCGTCAAGCCAAAAAGGGCCCCATCCCGAAACGCGCCGGGAGCCGGCGGCGAAAGGGCAATCGCCCGCTTGCCTCCTGCGCGCCCGGATACCACCTGATCCTCGTCGCGTTTGAGAGGCGCCCGGCGCCAGCGGTTAACAGCGGCTAAAATGAAGATCCTCGTCGTCGAAGATGACCGTGAGACTGCCGCTTATCTGGCCAAGGGCCTCAACGAGAGCGGGTATACGGTTGATTGCGCGAGCGATGGACGCGATGGGTTGTTCTTCGCAAGCTCGGGCGACTACAACGCAATCATCCTCGATCGGATGCTGCCGAGCATGGACGGGCTCACGGTGCTGGGAGCCCTGCGCGCAGCCCAGATCCGTACTCCAGCCTTGATCCTGAGCGCGCTTGGCAGCGTTGATGACCGCGTCAAAGGACTGCGGGCCGGGGGCGACGACTATTTGGTCAAACCCTTTGCTTTCAGCGAGCTGCTCGCTCGCCTGGAGGCGCTGCTGCGGCGCGGCACCGGGTCCGCCACCGAGACCAAGCTGCGCGTGGCGGATCTCGAGCTCGACTTGTTGACGCGGACCGTCAAGCGCCGCGGCCAGCCGATCGAAGTGCTGCCGCGCGAATTCCGGCTGCTCGAATATCTGATGCGCAATGCCGGCCACGTCGTGACGCGAACAATGCTGCTTGAACATGTCTGGGACTACCATTTCGATCCGCAAACCAATGTCATCGACGTTCACGTGAGCCGCCTGCGCCAGAAGATCGACAAGAGCTTCGATCACCCGCTGCTGCACACGGTTCGCGGCGCCGGTTACTGCCTGCGCGCGCCGAGCTGACCCCAACGCGTCGCGGGCTGATGGCGGTAGAAAAACTCCACCTCGCGCCGGCCCGGGGATGGTCGGGTTCACCGCTTCTCGTCCACGCCCGGCGGCTGGTGCGTACGCATGCGATTCGGTTGGCCGCCCTTTATTTTCTGGTATTTGCAATCTCGGTGCTGGGCGTCCTGCTGTTCGTCTATTGGACGAGCGCAAATTTCGTCGTGCAGCAGACCGAGGCGACGCTCGATGCAGAAATCGCCGGACTCGCCGAGCAATATGCGCAAAGAGGCCTGAGCGGCCTTATCCAGATTGTTGCGGCCCGTAGCGCCGGCGGTCGTGGCGATGCGATGGTTTATCTGGTGACCGACCCGAATGGCAGGCCGCTTGCCGGCAACATTTCCGGCTGGCCTGCAGAAGTCGTCGTCCGTTCCGGCTGGCTGTCGTTCGGACTCGAAAGAACGCGCAACGGTCATAGCGAAATCAGGCCTGCCTGGGGCCGGCTGTTCGCAATTCCGGGCGGCTATCGCTTGTTGGTCGCTCGCGACATAAGCGACGCGGCGGCGTTCCGAGGCCAGGTCAGAGCGACGCTGCTGTGGGCAGGGCTGGTGGCGCTGGGCGTCGGTCTCGCCGGCGGCACCCTGATGAGCCGCAACATGCTGCGCCGCGTCGAGCAGGTGAACCGGACCAGCGAGCGCGTCATGGCCGGAAATCTGTCGGATCGTGTCCCGCTTAACGGCACGAGCGACGAGTTCGACCAGCTCGCCGCCAACCTCAACCGAATGCTCGACCAGATAGAACGCCTGATGACGGCAATGCGCGAGGTCACCGACGATGTCGCGCATGATCTCAAAACGCCGCTTTCGCGGCTGCGCACGCGGCTCGAGCGGGCGTTGCACGATCCGTCAGCGGATCCCTATCAACGCGAGACCATCCGCGCGGCAATCGACGAGGCCGATCGTCTGTTGACGACCTTCAACGCCCTGCTCAGCATCGCCGAACTGGAGTCGGGCGCCCGCAGAGAGGGCGCCGAGCCGCTCGATCTGGCGGAAGTGGCTCGATCAGCGGCCGAGCTCTACGAGCCCGTTACGGAGGAAAAAGGGTTTGTCCTGGCGGTAAAAACCGAACCCGGTGTCGAGATCCGGGGCGAAAGGCACCTGCTTTCCCAGGCCCTCGCCAATCTCTTGGACAACGCACTGAAGTATGCCGGTGGCGGCACAATCGAGATTGCCGTGTTCCGCCGCGACGGGCAGGCCGTCCTTGAGGTCGCGGATCATGGTCCGGGGATTCCCGAAGCAGATCGCCAGACGGTTTTCGACCGCTTCGTGCGCCTCGAACCGAGCCGTACCACTCCCGGAAACGGTCTCGGATTGAGCCTGGTGCGGGCCATCGTCCGGCGCCACGACGGCTCGGTCACGCTCGCGGACAACCGGCCCGGCCTGCGCGTGCGACTCCAGTTCGCGGCGCTCGCGTCCTAGGCTCATGCCTGGTCTCTATCCGGCGTCGCTCCGCCGCTCCCGGTCCTCGATGCGCCGCGCAGTCCGCAGCATCATCTCGCGAAACTCGTGCGCCTCCAGACCGGCGCTGCGCAACACGGACGTCATCACATCGTCCGCAAGCAGATCTTCAAGGCTCGGTTCATAGCGGCAGCATGCGTACCGCTCGTCCATGACTCCCCTCCTTAAGCCTGCCTAATGATAGGGAGGCTGCCAGCAAAGCATGTCCGCTTTGTGTTCACGGATCGGAAAATTAACGGCATTTTGCGTAAAATACCGTCCGCATTATCCCGCCGGTGGCGTCACGAAATCGTCAGCCGGTGTCGGTTGTGTGCGCCTCGGCGACCCTCGCGAGGTCAGCGTATCTCGTCACCCTGAGGCCCTGTTGGGCAATTTGAGCCTTAAGGCCCGCACTTAGCAGAGCAGCGTACTCGTCGCGGTGGCGGTAGCCCGGCATGGCTGCGGTCAGCCTCGGCGTGCTCGCCGTCGCGGGGTGGCAGTAGATTTCGCTGATCCCGTCGGGCAGCTGCGCCAGCAGCCGGACCAGCCGCTCTTCGATCATCGCGCCGCTCCAGCTCACACCGAATACATTGTCGTTAGCGATGAGCCGCGCCCGCCGTAATTTGCGCCGCAGGCTGGAGATCCAAGGCCAATAGAGAGGAGCCGGGAAGCGTTCCCCGGGGAAGGCGCGGCGCAATAGCCGGACCGGTTCCGAAGGTACGCGAACCGCTTTCATGCCGAAATCGCGCCCGATCTCCAAGATCAGGTCGGCAACCGTCGGGTGGAGATGGATGTGCTTATGGGCGTTGACATGGTCGAGCGGCAGACCGGTGGCGCGGAACGCCTCGAATTGCGCCCGGATCTCCATTGCGAGTTCACGTCGCGTGCGCCGCAGCAAGAAGAACCCGATCGCGGCGCGCCCCATGCTCTGATCGAATTTGCCGTCCCGGCGGACCAGACCGGGGATCTGCGACGGCGGCAAAACCGGCGACCCGTCGGCAAGCACGAGGTGCAGCCCGACCCCAAGGCCCGGCAGGCGGCGGGCACGCGCGACAGCCTCAGCCGCCGCCGGCGCGCCTACCATCAGGCTCGCCGCCGAGAGAATGCCGTGCCGATGCGCCTCTTCGACCGCTTGGTTGATCGCGGGGTCGAGCCCGAAATCGTCCGCGCAGACGATCAGGCTTCTCGCCGTCGCACCGGAAGTGAGTGGTTGAGATCCCAATAAATCGCGACCCTCCTCGCCGCACCGACGGCACACGCGCGACCCGCCGCCGGCGCCCGCATCAGGATGTTTCCGGCCCCGGACACCCGTCCGCCCCCGCACGGCCCCGGTCTGGCTGATCCCCGGGAAATACCGGCCGCGGGTATGCCCCGTTGCGGGCCGTCAGCCTCTCGCTATCGCGCCCGACCGGCACCACCCGCAGCGAGCGGATGGAGTGGTTGACTGCGCCACGACCGGCTCCCACACCGCCGGAACACAAACTCGCTCACATCCTTAGCCGGCCATCTCCCGGCTGCGCAGAAACTGAAAGAACTCGACACCCTCGCGTAGCCTCCGCCGCATCATCTGCGGGCTCCTGATCATCTCGGCGACCAGTGAGGCAATCTTGCCGCGGCGGAAATAGAAACGCTTGTAGAAGGTCTCGAGCGACTGGAAGATCTCGGTATGTGAGAGGTGCGGATAGTGCAGCGGCGCGATCTGCACCCCGCGATCGTCGATCAGTTCGGCGTGTCCAACGTCGAGCCAGCCGTTCTCGATCGCTTGCCGGTGCAAATAGGTGCCGGGATAGGGAGCGGCGAGCGACACCTGGATCGTATGGGGATTGATCTCGGCGGCAAAACAAATCGTTTCCTCGATCGTCTCCCTGGTCTCGCCGGGAAGTCCCAGAATGAAGGTCCCGTGGATCGTGATCCCGAGCTCGTGACAGTCCTTCGTGAACCGCCGGGCAATATCGATGCGCATGCCTTTCTTGATGTTGTTGAGGATCTGCTGGTTCCCGGTCTCGTACCCGACAAGCAGCAACCGCAGCCCGTTGTCGCGAAGCACCTCAAGCGTTGCGCGGGGCACATTGGCCTTCGCATTGCACGACCAGGTCACACCGAGCCTGCCGAGCTCGCGGGCGATCGCTTCGGCCCGCGGGCGATCGTCGGTAAACGTGTCGTCGTCGAAGAAGAACTCCTTCACCTGGGGGAAATAGCTCTTCGCGAGGCGAATTTCCTCGATGACGTGAGCGACGCTGCGCACGCGATAGCGATGCCCGCCGACCGTCTGTGGCCACAGACAGAACGTGCATTTCGACCGGCAGCCTCGCCCCGTATACAGCGAGACATAAGGATGTTTGAGATACCCGATAAAGTAGTCTTCGATCCGCAAATCGCGCTTGTAGACCTCGGTGACGAAAGGCAGCTGGTCCATCTCTTCCAGCACCGCCCTGTCGCGGTTGTGAAGGATCGCACCGCCGGCACGGCGAAAACTGAGACCATCGATCTCGCCGTAGGGCCGCCCTTCGGCCACTTGCTTGATCGTGAAATCGAATTCTTCGCGCGCGATGAAATCGATGGCTGCCGACGCCCGCAGGCTGTCCTCGGGCTCGACGGCGACCTTGGCGCCGACCATGCCGATCCGGAGCTGCGGGTTGGCATCCTTCAGAGCCTCGGCGACCCGGAGGTCGGAGGCGAAGGAGGGGCTCGAGGTATGCAGCACCGCAAGCTCGTAATCGGCCGCCAGCGGCAGCACGTCATCGAGCTTGAGCCGCGCCGGAGGCGCATCGACGAGCTTGCTGTCCGGGACCAGCGCCGCCGGCTGGGCCAGCCAGGTCGGGAACCAGAAAGAGCGGATCTCGCGCTTGGCCTGGTATCTCGAGCCGGCACCCCCGTCAAAGCCGTCGATCGACGGCGGGTGCAGGAACAGGGTCTTCAACATAGAGGCTTGTCTCCCTCGACCGTCATGCGGCCGCCGGTTGCTCCGACGTGAAAGCTCCGGTCGCGCCAGTGCACTTTCCGCACAAAAAAGCTCGCGATGAATACCGCGAAGGATAAAGCGTCGCGCATCGCCAGCAGCCACGGCCTGGGTGCCGCCAAACCCAGGGAAGCCGCGACGAGGAGCGCCGAACCCCACCTCAGAAGGCAGGAAATCACAAGAAAGATGCACGAGGTCAAGCTAAAACCGGCCGCCACGGCCGCGAGCGCGGCAATCGCGACCGCATGGATCAGCACCGACCCGGCGAAGCCCGCAGGCGCAACCGCACGCACCGTGCGCGCCCAGCGCAGCTCATGCTGCCACAGGCTCGACAAACTCGGCTCGGCGACGTGATCTTCGACGACGTAAGCAGACAGCACGACGGCAAGGCCGAGGGCGCGGACCTCGGCTCCGATCCGATAATCGTCGGCAAGCTCGTCGCGCAGGCGCGCAAATCCGCCGATTCTCTCCAAGGTTTCGCGGCGCAGCGCGATCGTCGCGCCGAAACAACCGTCCCCCATTCCCAGGGACCGGGCCACCACCGCGCCCGGCAGAAAGCCGAAATTGATGTGCATCGCCCCGAGTTCGGACCACCTTCCACCGGTCGAAACCCCTTTGTAGAGACACGTCACGACCCCGACCTGCGGGTCACGCAACGGTGCTGCAACCGCCGCGAGATAGTGCCGGTCGACGCGCATGTCGCTATCCGCCAGAACGAGGACATCGTGACGCGCGAGCTTGAGCATGTTCTCGAGATTGGCCACTTTCCGATTGGAGCCGCCGGCGCGCGGGTCGATCACGAGCGTGATCTCGCAGGCGGGAAGATCACGAATGAGGCCACGCGCCAGCGGCAGCGCCGGATCCTGCGGTGTACTGACCCCGAGCACGATCTGGAAAGCCGGGTAATCCTGCTCGGCAAACGAACGCAGGTTCTCATAGAGGCCCGGCTCAGCGCCGTGCAGGGGCTTCAGCAGCGAAATCGCCGGGCGATCGGAGGCTGCCGGTAATGCGCGCCGGCTGAAGCGCCTCACGGCGAGAGCTGCGCCGAGGAGATAAGCCCAGCTTGCGGCAAGCAGGATGGCAACCGGGACGGTGAGGCTCATCGTCGCGCCGCAATCCCCGACGGGGCACAGTCCCTCGCCCGCAGCGCGTGCGGCGGCATCGGATAATTGCCCGTGCATTGCACTGCGGATTGTGTCAGGGATGCCGCGCGTTCATATAGTTGACGCGCAGCCCAGCGGTTTGCGCCTGGAGAGGCGGCGAGGCATGTCATGCGGGTAGTTCTAGCGGAGCCACGAGGTTTCTGTGCCGGCGTCGAACGGGCAATCGAGATCGTCGAGCGCGCGCTCGAAAAATACGGTCCGCCGATCTACGTCCGCCATGAAATCGTGCACAATCGCCATGTCGTCGAGCGCTTGCGCGGCAAAGGCGCGCATTTCGTCGACGAGATCGACGAAATTCCCAAGGGTAGCGTCACGATCTTCAGCGCGCACGGGGTCGCCAGCGCGGTCGAAGAGCACGCCAGCGATCGCGGACTGTCGATTATCGACGCGACGTGCCCTCTGGTTTCGAAAGTACATATCGAGGGTCAGCGTTATGCCAACCAGGGTCGCGAGATCATACTCGTCGGACACGCCGGTCACCCCGAAATCGTCGGCACGATGGGACGGATCACCGGACGCGTCCATCTGATTTCCACCCCCGCGGAGGTCGACGGGCTCAGCGTCGCCGACCCGGACAAGCTCGCGTTCATTACCCAGACGACACTCAGCGTCGACGATACGCGCGCTGTCATCGACGCTCTGAAGGCGCGCTTTCCGACGATCGTCGGTCCCGATACAAAGGACATCTGCTATGCAACGCAAAATCGGCAGCTTGCCGCACGCGAGCTTGCCAAACTCGTCGATGTCGTCCTCGTGGTCGGCGCGCCGAACAGCTCGAACTCGAACCGGCTGCGCGAGATTGCCGCCGACTGCGGAGTACCCAGCTATCTGATCGAAGACGCGCGTGCTCTCGACCCGGACTGGATCGACGGCGCTTCGGCCGTCGGGATCACCGCCGGCGCGTCGGCCCCCGCTGAACTCGTCGAGGAGGTCATAGCCCGGTTGCGCGAGATCAGCGATGTCGAGCTTTCCGTACTCCCCGGCGTGACCGAGAACGTCCGCTTCCGGATGCCCTCGCAGCTTGCCGACGTCGCCGGCTGAGGCCGGGTCACTCAATCAACCCCCCGCGAGGCTTGCCGTGTCTATTCCACTGCGCCAGACGATTCGGGTCGGCACCTACGTGATCGCCCAGCACGTCAAAGGCGTGCGCCGCTACCCGCTCGTCTTGATGCTCGAGCCGCTGTTCCGTTGCAATCTCGCATGTGCCGGTTGCGGCAAGATCGACTACCCGGACGCAATCCTCAACCAACGCCTCAGCGTCGATGAATGCGTCGCGGCGGCCGACGAATGCGGGGCGCCGATGGTGGTCATCGCAGGTGGCGAGCCCTTGCTGCATCGCGAAATAGACGAGATCGCGCGGCGCATGATTGCTAAAAAGAGATTCGTCTATCTCTGCACAAATGCTTTGCTGCTCGAGAAGAAAATTCACCAATTCGAGCCGAGCCCGTATTTTTGCTGGACGATCCATCTCGACGGCGACCGCGAGGATCACGATCGCTCGGTTTGCCAGGACGGCGTCCACGATCGTGCCGTGGCTGCCATAAAACTCGCGAAATCCTCCGGATTTCGGGTCAATATCAACGCCACGCTGTTTGACACGGCCGATCCGGAGCGTGTTGCCCGGTTTTTCGATGCCACAATGGAAATCGGGATCGACGGGATAACAGTATCACCCGGCTACGCTTACGAACGGGCTCCCGACCAGGAGCATTTCCTGAACCGGCGCCGGACGAAGGAACTGTTCCGCGAGATCTTCAAGCGGGACAAGCGCCGCCGCTGGTCATTCAATCAATCGAGCCTGTTCCTGGATTTCCTTGCCGGCAACCAGCCCTACCACTGCACCCCATGGGGCAATCCGACGCGAAACTATTTCGGTTGGCAACGCCCCTGCTACCTGTTGGGCGAAGGCTACGCCAAGACGTTTAAAGAACTCATGGAGGAGACGGACTGGGAGGCCTATGGGACCGGCAATTACGAGAAATGCGCCAACTGCATGGTCCATAGCGGCTATGAGGCGACAGCAGTCATGGATTCGGTGAAAAACCCGCTGAAAGCCGCGGCGGTCGCGTTACGCGGGGTTCGCACCAAGGGCGACATGGCGCCGGAGATCCCGCTCGACCGGCAACGGCCGGCGAGTTATGTCTTTTCGCGGCATGTAGAAGAAGCTATGGGCCGCCTAGAGGGTCGTCACGAGCCCGCGCAGCGCGTGAGCCGGTCCGGTTAAGGCGAGCAGAGCCATCCGGGTTTCGAGAGCAAGCCTGATAAGTGTCCCGATCTGTCGCGGGCGGCGAATCACCGAGCCGAGCACTCGCGCCAGATCCGGGGTGCCCGCTTCCGAGAGCGGGATCAAAGCCGCCGGCGGGAGCTCTCGATAGAGCGTATCGGCAATCGTTCGCGCCACCAGGAAAGGAACACCCGCCTGCGAGGCGATGCGGGCAACCACATCGCTTTCGAGGTCGACAGCAAGCGCCCCGCTATTCCGCCACGCACGGCTCTTCTCCCTCTCGGTCGCAAGGATCGCCGGCGCGCCGAACACAGGACCGCGAACGGCACCGATCTCCTCGGCGAGATCGGCGACACGCCTTTGAAACCACTCATCGGCTCGCCAGACATGACTTTCCGTGACGACGTGCGCCGAAATGACAACGTCTCCAGGCCGTAGCCACGGTGCGAGAGCACCGGCAATGCCAAAGCTCATCAGGCAATTGGCCTGTTTAACAGCGCTTTCGACGAGACCGGCTGTGCGTTCCCGGTCTCCGGCGCCGATCACAACGGGAAAGCCCGCAGCACGCGCGATTTTCGCTTCAGCGGCTAAACCCGAAGTGCACAGCACCGTCGACAGTCGGCGCATAAATAGTCTCCCCTTTTGCGCGGTCTTGGCGCTGGCTTTGCGAAGCGGCCCCGAGGCAGGTCTGGGTTGGTGATCGATCGGTTCGCCCGTAGGTTTACAGTCCCAAGTGTTAGTCTAGCTTTTTTTGTGCGTGGCAGGGAATCCCTAACCGCGCCGGCGCCCTTTGACCATGGACAAAAAGCCGCGGGTTGGCACGCTTTTGAAACTCACATGCCCAACAGAACCTGTTTCGAGTTTCCGTGCGAGAGCCGACGATACCGGGCAAGAGCCCAAAGCGGGAAGAACGCGCGGTACCCGTGATACCGCAAATAAAAGACCCGCGGGAACCCGACGGCCGTGTACCACGGCTCATCCCAGTTGCCATCCGGATCCTGCGTGTCAATCAGATAGGCGATGCCGCGCGCGACCGCCGGATGTGCTACCTGCCCCGACGCCATCAAAGCGAGCAGAGCCCAGGCCGTCTGCGAGGGCGTGCTGTAGGGCGCATCGCCGTGGAGCGCCCCGGGGGAGTAGGATTCGCCGGCTTCGCCCCATCCCCCATCCCTGTGCTGGCGGGTCAGCAGCCAGCGGACCGCACGCCGCACCTCAGGGGAGTCGGGCGGGATGCCGGCACTGTTGAGAGCGGCGAGCACCGACCAGGTCCCATAGATGTAATTGGTGCCCCACCGGCCAAACCAGCTCCCGTCGCGCTCCTGCTCGTCCCGCAGGTAGCCGATCGCAGCAGTGACGGCCGGATGGTCCGGACCGCAGCCGATCTGGGTCAGGAAACTGAGGCATCGCGCGGTGACGTCCGCCGTCGGAGGGTCCAGCAAAGCCCCGTGGTCGGCGAACGGGATGTGATTGAGATACTCGTGGGTGTTGTCGGCATCGAACGCCCCCCACCCGCCATTCCGGCTCTGCATGCCCACTACCCATTCCGCCGCTCGACCGATCGCCTCGCGGTACCGCCGCCCGCCAAACCGATCGAGCGCCAGAGCCACCGCTGCCGTATCGTCGAGATCGGGGTAGTACGGGTTCTCGAACTGGAATGCCCAGCCGCCAGGGCGCAATCCGGGGCGCGTCGTGGCCCAGTCACCGACTACCCCGAGCACCTGCTTCGCTGCGAGCCAATCGAGCGCGCGCCGCAACGTGGGGCCAAGGCGCTCGTCATCGACCTCCATCAGCGCATGGCAAGCCAACGCCGTGTCCCAGACAGGGGACAGGCAGGGCTGGCAATAACTGCGTTCGCCGTCCGCGACGAGAAGCTTGCGCAGCGAGGCCAATGCCATCGCGTAATCGGGATGATCGGGCTCGTAGCCCAGACAATCGTACATCATGACGGCATTCGCCATTGCCGGGAAAATGCCGCCAAGGCCGTCCTCGCCATTGAGGCGCTCCGTCACAAAAGCCACGGCTTTTTCGATGGCCCGCCGACGAGCCTCCGCCGGGAAGAAGGGTTCGGCGGCCCTGAGCAGCCGGTCGAGCAGGCCAAAGGCGACAGAGAGCGGCGAGGAGGTCGGACCTCTGATCCAATCCGATACCGCCTCCGGCGGTTCGACGAAAAGCTCGCCGATCGTTACCCCATGAGGGTTGCGCGCGCGAGGCCTCAACGCCATCAGCACGAGCA
>JAFMSA010000210.1 GCA_017353855.1 Alphaproteobacteria bacterium | reverse complement strand
GGCTTTCCTGGGTTAGCAGCGGCCGCGTTCCGAATTGAAAAGCCACCGGGCCGAGTTCCGGATTGTCGATCCAGTCCGCCCACTCCCGGAGGTACCAGACGCCGCCGGCCATAAAAATCGGTGTCCGAGCGAGACCGAAATCAACCATCAAGCTGCGCAGCTCGCGAACCCGCGGATAGGGCGGCTCGGGCCGCAGCGGATCCTCGCTGTTCGAAAGTCCGTTATGGCCGCCGGCGAGCCAAGGGTCCTCATACACGACGCCGCCGAGCCATTCGCAGAACTTGTAGTAAGCCCGCCTCCACAACGCCCGGAACGCACGCGCCGATGACACGATCGGATAGTAATAGACCCCGTAGCGACTACAGATCTCGGCGATCCTGTATGGCATGCCGGCGCCGCAGGTCACGCCGTGAATAAGGCCTCTCGCCCCCTCCAATACCCCATGCAACACGCGCTCGGCCGCCGCCATTTCCCACAAGACGTTCATGTGGATGCGGCCTTGGCCGTTGGACCGCTCGTGGGCGACGCGAGCCTGCTGAATACCTCCCGCGATGGCATATGCCACCAGCTCCTCGTGCCGCTCGCGTCGCGTCCGCCCGTGATAGATCTGCGGGATCGGTTGCCCGGTGTCCATATAGCTGTCGGCATTGACCCCCGAAAACGTGCCGACACCGCCGGCTGCCGCCCAGGCCCCCGAGCTTTCGCCGTTCGACACCGAGATGCCCTTTCCTCCTTCGACAAGCGGCAGCACTTCGCGCCCGGAGATGATGAGCGAGTTGAGCGGCTTCACGAGGCTAACCCGGGTAGAAGGAGGCGATCGGGCGCCGTGGCGCCCTCAAGGCGCCGTGGATCATCGGAAAAAACTGATGAGACACCCCATGCGAACAGGGTCCTCGCCCGCTCGCGATCGTTTACGGTATAGGCAAGCAGCGGATAGCCTGCCGCGCGTATCCTGTCGGCAAGGGCAGCGTAAAGGCGCTGATGATCGACATGGATCGTCGCGCAACCGGCCTCCTCGGCGATCGCCCGCCAATTCGTCGGGACCGCGCGGAACAGGATTCCCCTGGCGATATCGGGAGCGCGGGCTCGTGCGGCCGCGAGCGCGACGGGCCGGAAGCTGGATATGAGCAGCTCCGGCAGGTTGGAAGGGCAAAGCTGGACGAGCCGTTCGGCAACCACCGCCCCGGTTTCCGCCTCTCTTCCTCGCACGGCCTTCAGTTCGATATTTGCGCCCAGGCGAAGTTCTGCAAGGAGCCTCAGGGCCTCCTCCAGAGTGGGTACGCGCTCCTCTTTGTAGGAAGGATCGAACCAAGCTCCCGCGCTGTGGCGTCGGATCGACGCGAGAGACAGGGCGCTTGCCTTGCCGCGGCCATCCGTCGTGCGTTGCAGCCGGTCGTCGTGCAGAAGAATCGGCTGCCGATCCGATGTCAGACGAACGTCGAACTCGACCCAGCGGCAATTCAGCGCCCTTGCCCGGCGAAAGCCGGCGAGCGTGTTTTCAGGTGCGCACGCGGCGGCACCACGATGGCCAATTAGCGGTGGAAGTGTCGCGAACGTCGGGTGGCGCATGTTGGAAGCGACACAGGCGAGGAGCTCCGAGCCTTCCTGCCCGGCGCGGGCAGGCTCTCAGGTCGCCGCCTTGACTTGTTGTTCGGGGCGCTCTTGCCGCCGCAAGCCCAGGTCCTCCCCCGTCTCCTGGTCGACCTGGCGCATGCTGAGCTTGACCTTGCCGCGATCGTCGAAGCCCAGCACCTTAACCTTTACCGTATCGCCGAGCTTGACCACATCGGCAACTTTACTGACGCGTTGCGGCGCCAGTTCGCTTATGTGCACCAGACCGTCCCGCGACCCGAGAAAATTCACGAAGGCTCCAAAATCGACGACTTTTACGACCTTGCCGTTATATATGACACCCGCTTCGGGCTCAGCAACGATCCCACGGATCCAATCGATCGCCGCTCTGGCAGCGTCACCGTCGACGGCCGCGACCTTGATGGAGCCGTCATCGTCGATATCGATCTTGGCTCCGGTCGTTTCGGTTATCTCGCGGATTACCTTACCGCCCGAACCGATCACCTCTCGGATCTTTTCCTTGGGGATGCTGAAGGTCGTAATGCGCGGCGCGTTATCGCTGACGGTGTCGCGCGCACCGGTCAACGCCTTGCCCATTTCCTTAAGGATATGATCGCGGCCCTCGCGCGCCTGCTCGAGAGCGATCCGCATGATCTCTTCGGTGATCGAAGTGATTTTGATATCCATCTGCAGCGCGGTCACACCCTTTTCGGTACCGGCCACTTTGAAATCCATGTCGCCGAGATGGTCTTCATCACCGAGGATGTCGGACAGAACCGCAAACCCGTCCGGCTCTTTGATGAGGCCCATGGCGATCCCCGCGACCGATCGGGGCAACGGCACGCCGGCATCCATCAGAGCAAGCGAACCGCCACACACCGAGGCCATTGAGGACGACCCGTTCGATTCGGTGATTTCGGAGACGACGCGAATCGTATAAGGAAAGCTTTCCTTGCTTGGCAGCAGCGGCCGGATAGCACGCCAAGCAAGCTTGCCGTGTCCGACCTCGCGGCGTCCTGGAGAGCCCAACCGCCCGGCTTCGCCCGTCGCATAGGGCGGGAAGTTATAATGCAGTAGAAAATTCTCGCGATACTCGCCCTCGAGCGCGTCGATCACCTGCTCGTCCTGACCTGTCCCGAGTGTTGCGACCGCGAGCGCCTGTGTTTCGCCGCGGGTGAACAGCGCCGAGCCATGTGCGCGCGGCAGCACGCCCACCTCGCACGCAATCGGTCGGATGCCGCAGGTGTCGCGGCCGTCGATGCGGCGTCCATCGCGCAGAATAGCGCGCCGAACGAGTTCCTTTTCGATCTCCTTGAAGAGCTTGAGGGCGATCGGGCGTTGGTTCTCGTCGACGAACAGCTCGCCGAGCTTGGTCTTCGCCGCGTCGAGCTGGGTGCTGCGATCCTGCTTGCCTTGCGTGCGATAGGCCGCCTCGACCAGCGGGCCGATCGTGGCACGCAACTGCGCCTCGATCTCGCCCTGCTCCGGCTGCGGGGGCGGGATCTGCCACGGCTCCCGCGCGCAGGTCTCTGCCAGATTTATTATCGCGTCGATCACCGGCTGAAACTCGCGGTGGCCGAAGGTTACGGCCCCGAGCATGACGTCCTCCGCCAACTCCTTGGCCTCGGACTCGACCATCAGCACCCCCTCGCCGGTGCCGGCGACGACCAAATCGAGTTGCGAACGCGGGATCTCGGCAAGCGTCGGATTGAGAACGTAACGGCCGTCGATGTAACCCACTCTTGCACCGCCGATCGGACCCAAAAACGGTATCCCTGAAATCGTCAGGGCAGCCGAGGCGCCAATCATCGATACGATGTCGGGATCGTTTTCGAGATCGTGACTGAGAACCGTGCAAACCACCTGCGTCTCGTTGACGAAGCCGGGGGCAAACAGCGGTCGCAGCGGGCGGTCGATCAGCCGCGACACCAGCGTTTCTCTCTCGGACGGCCGGCCTTCGCGCTTGAAGAAGCCGCCTGGAATCTTACCGGCCGCGAAAGTCTTCTCCTGATAATTGACCGTGAGCGGAAAGAAGTCCTGGCCGGGCTTGGCCGCCTTCATCGCCACGGCGGTACACAGCACCGTCGTCTCACCATAGGTGGCGAGCACCGCACCATCCGCCTGGCGCGCGATCTTTCCGGTCTCCAGCACGAGGCGGCGACCACCCCAGGTCAGCTCCTTACGGTACGCATGAAACATTCGATACCATCCTTTTCGGAAAATCCGCACGCAGCGCAGCGGTCCGGCTCATGCGGCGGTCCACAGCGGCGTCGGGCCGCCGGCTCCGACGCCGTCATCAAGACGCGACGCCACCGCCGACGGGGCGATGAATTGTGTTCGCGCGCGGGCTCTCAAAGGCGTTGTCAGCGACGCAATCCGAGACGCCCGATCAACGTCTCGTACCGTGTCACATTCGCGCGTTTGAGATAGTCGAGCAACCGCCGCCGCTGGCCAACCATGACAAGAAGTCCGCGGCGGGAGTGGAAGTCCTTCTTGTGGGTCGATAAATGGCCGGTCAGATTACGAATGCGCTCGCTCAGGATCGCGACCTGGACCTCCGGAGATCCGGTATCCCCCTGTTTGCTGCCGTATTCGGCAATCAGCGTCTGCTTGCGCTCGGCGGTGATCGACATCAATCCAGTCCTTCAGTAATTCATAACGCGCAGGGGCCGCAGGTGTCCGTGATCAATCCTGGCAAGCGCGACCAGGGCTCGGCGATGCCAAGCACTGACAACCGTGCCCTCCTCCAGCCGGTCGAAATCGGCTCCCTCGCCGGGACGGCCCCGGCGCAGGCTCAGGCCGCTGCGTAGGCGGGTGGTTTCACCCTCCGTCAATGTCAAAGCCGGGATGTCGTCCAGCGCGGTCTCGATCGGAAGCAGATGCTCGTAATCTGCCGATATATGTCCACGCCTGGTGATCGAATCCAGTGCAATCGCCTGGTTTTCGGTGAAACGACCGACACAGAGACGGCGCAGTTCGGTGACGTGGGCGAAAGTTCCAAGCGCCGCGCCGAGGTCACGGGCGAGGGCCCGGATGTAGGTCCCCTTGCCGACACGTGCCTCGCAGTCGGCGTGATCGGGATCGGGCGTTGCGATGAGCCGCAATTCCAGGATCTCCACCGGCCGCCGCTCCAGAGAAGGCGCCCTGTCCGCGCGGGACAGCGCGTATGCGCGGCGCCCGTTTAATTTGATTGCCGAATAGGCCGGCGGCGACTGTGGGATCGTCCCGATAAAGCGAGGAAGGACCGCTTCAATCGCTGCCCGGCTCGGCCGAGCCTCGCATTCTGCGGTGACCTCGCCCTCGCGGTCGTCGGTCGCGCGCGCTACGCCCCAGCGGACGCGGAAACGATAATGTTTGCGCCCGCTCATCGCGTAGGAGGTAGTCTTGGTCGCCTCGCCAATGGCGATCGGCAGCACGCCGGTAGCCAGAGGATCGAGTGTACCCGCATGTCCGACTTTGGCGTTGGCGCGCCGTCGGATAGCTGCGACGACCTGGCTCGAGGTCATTCCCGGCGGTTTGTCGATGACGAGCCAGCCATGCGGCCCGCGTTCAGTCGCCACGGTGTGGTTCCTCGCGGCAGTCCGCCTGCGGCTGGAGGTCGCGCGCCACTTCGGGTCGCGCGAGCACCGCGGAGATGCGCTCGGCCGCATCAAACGAGCCATCGAGCGCAAGAGTGAGGTTTGGCGTGTAACGCAACGACGCGCGACGCGCGAGGAGTCCCTTTAAGGAAGGCGCGCGCCGGTTGAGTGCCGCGAGGATTTCGCTGGTATTCGCGCCGGCCAGGGGCATGACGAACGCTGTCGCGTTACGCAGGTCGGGGCTGACCCTCACTTCGGTGACAGTAATGCTCGCGTTGTCGAGCACCGGGTCGCGGCACTCGCCCTCCCGCAAGATCTCGGATAGCGCATGCCGCAGCTCTTCCCCGACACGGAGCTGGCGGTGCCGGGCGCTGCGCCCGGAAAGGCGTCCGCTGGTGAATGGCTGCCGGCCGCGTCGTTGCTTAGCCATCGACCATTCTATCGGTGTTGGTTGCCCCCGGCGCCGAAAAACAGCGCGCGGTCACTACAATGCGCGGGCCACTTCTTCGACTTCGAAGCACTCGATAACGTCACCCGTTTGGATATCCTGATAGTTTTCAAAGGCCATGCCACATTCGTAGCCCTGGTTGACCTCGCGGACCTCGTCCTTGAAGCGCTTCAAGGTCTTCAGAGAGCCCTCGTGGATGACGACGTTGTCGCGGAGCAGCCTTACCCTGGCGCCGCGCCGGACAGTGCCTTCGGTCACCATACAGCCGGCGATTTTACCCACTCTCGTAATGTTAAAGACTTCGCGGATCGAGGCGTTTCCGAGCAGCTTCTCTCGCAGCGTCGGCGCGAGCAGGCCGGACAGCGCACCGCGCATGTCCTCGATCAGGTCGTAGATGATCGAATAGTACCTGATCTCGACCCCGTCGCGGCGCGCGAGGTCACGGGCCTGAGGATTCGCGCGGACATTGAAGCCGATGATCACGGCATCGGAGGCCTTGGCGAGAATCACGTCGCTCTCATTGACGCCGCCGACGGCAGAATGCAGCACACGAACCGACACCTCGTTCGTCGAGAGCTTCTCAAGCGAGCCGACAATGGCCTCCAGGGATCCCTGCACGTCGGATTTGACGACCACCGGGAGCTCCTTCGCCACGCCGGCCGCAATCTGCGAGAACATCTGCTCGAGCGTACCGCGCGCTCCCGAGGTCGTTGCGGCCTCACGCCGACGACGCTGACGGAAATCGGCAATGTCCCGTGCGCGGCTCTCGTTCTCGGCGACGACGAAATCGTCGCCGGCAAGCGGCGTGCCGCTGAGGCCCAGTACTTCGACCGGCGTCGACGGGCCTGCCTCGCGCAGGTTGTTGCCGCGCTCGTCTACGAGAGCCCGGACGCGGCCCCATTCACTGCCGGCGACAAAGATGTCGCCGACGCGCAGCGTGCCCCGTTGGATCAGGACGGTTGCGACCGCGCCACGCCCGCGTTCGAGCTTCGCCTCGAGTACCACACCCTCGGCCGAGCGATTCGGATTGGCCTTGAGATCGAGCAGTTCGGCCTGCAGAAGGATCGCTTCTTCGAGTTTGTCGAGATTGATCTTCTTCAGGGCGGAGACTTCAACGTCGAGCACGTCACCGCCCATCTGCTCGACGACAAGCTCGTGCTGCAACAGCTCCTGCCGCACGCGGTCGGGCCTTGCGTCGGGCCGATCGATCTTGTTGATCGCAACAATGATGGGCGCCTCCGCCGCTTTGGCGTGGCGAATCGCTTCGACGGTCTGCTCCATGATGCCGTCATCGGCAGCCACTACCAGCACCACGATATCGGTAACGTTCGCACCTCGCGCACGCATCGCGGTAAAGGCCTGATGACCGGGCGTGTCGATGAAGGTGATCTGTTTTCCGCCGCGCAGGCTGACGCGGTACGCACCGATATGCTGCGTGATACCGCCGGCCTCGCCGCCTGCGACATCGGTCTCGCGCAACGCGTCGAGCAGCGACGTCTTGCCGTGGTCGACGTGACCCATCACGGTGACAACCGGCGCGCGCG
>JAFMSA010000018.1:16573-18218 GCA_017353855.1 Alphaproteobacteria bacterium | reverse complement strand
CGCGAGGAGGTGCCGGGTTAAATCTCGGGGTGCGGTCTGCGCGTTCCCCACCAGCGAGGTCATGGGTGCGCTTGAACGGCCTCGCCTTGTGCCGGACGGTTTATTCCGCAGATGGATCGGGCACTATGGCCGGCGATGTGGCGGGCCCGGCCATCTGCCAAGCTGTGACGTGACGCATGAGCGCCGCGCCAGGCACTGCGGCGAGAAACACTCTGATCGCACTCGACACCAAGACCGGCAAAAAGGTTGGCAGGCGTCTATCGGCGACTATAAGCGCGGCAAATATTCGACCCTTGGGCCGCTGGCCGTGAACGGCAAGATCGTGGTTGGAACTTCAGGCGGGGAGTTCGGGGTGCGGGGCTTCATCAAGGCCTTCGACGCCAATACCGGCAAGCTGTTGTGGACGACCTACACGATCCCGCGGCTGGGCGAGCCCGGTCACGACACTTGGAAGACCGACGCTTGGAAAGATGGCGGGCGCCCCGTATGGATCACCGGCGACTATGATCCTCAGCGCCATCTCGAGTATTGGGGTGTCGGCAACGCTGCGGACTGACCCGGCGTTCTGCATCCAGGCGACAAGCTCTATACCGGTTCCGTGCTCGCCCTCGCAAGATCCTCGCTCACCACCAATATCACTGGAACGACTAGTGGGACTGGGACGAGGTCCGGCCGCGAACTCTGATCAAATCAAGAACCTGAACGTGGAGGGCCATGTGGGCGCGGACGCGCTCGTTCACCCCCGCCGCGATGGCTATCTCTGAGTGTTGCAGCAAAACGATAAAGCGATTCAGTTCGTCTGGGCCAAACTGTTCGTCCAGCAGGACCTCTTTACTAGTTTTGACCCCGAGACCGGCCGGCCTACAATCCCGCGCACAAGCCCACAGTAGACAAGCCTGTCAGCTTCTGCCCCTCGCTGTGGGGTGGCGACGATTGGCCGTCGGAATCCTACAGCGATCAGACCCACCTCCTCTGCATTCCCGCTATCAACAACATGTGCGACGAGATAACCGGTGTGAAAAAGCCGCTGGGTCGCATACCAGGTCGGGAACACCGAATATATCGCGGTCGTGTCCGGCTGGGGCGTCGACGCCCAACGCCAACAGGTCAAGCTGTCCCAGACGTCACTGAAGCTCAATCCGGACGCGGTGCCACAGGGGGGCGTGGTCTGGGTGTTCGCGCTGCGTCACCCTGGGATGAGCAACAGGGTACGACGGCAGCATAGAATAAAATGTCAACGGTCACGACTACGGTTATGACGGGGGGCCGCTAATTCGGGTATTGCGTGGCGCACTGGGTCTGACCGGGACCAGGTATGGCTGCGACGCGGGACTGTGCGGCGCCTGCGTCGTGCTTGAGATAGATTTTGCGGAATGTTACTTTTGAATGCTCCTGGTTGAGCCGTCGCTGCCGTGGTCACCTGGCCGGAGCGAGTTGCAATGCTCCGCCAGATGCAGCATTCCCTGCGATGAGCCAATCGTTCTAAGACCGCACGCAATCCGAGCGAGCCGGCGCGGCGCCGGGGTTTCTGGCCTTCAGTACAGTGAGAGGCGGATTGCAATACGCTACAGAAGCGCTCGGGCGCTGCCAAAGCCGTTGCGCAGCTTGCGCTCTCTCGACAGGATATTGCCGGACAAGCGGGGTT
>JAFMSA010000018.1:0-16563 GCA_017353855.1 Alphaproteobacteria bacterium | reverse complement strand
AGTTGCAATGCTCCGCCAGATGCAGCATTCCCTGCGATGAGCCAATCGTTCTAAGACCGCACGCAATCCGAGCGAGCCGGCGCGGCGCCGGGAGAGGCGGATTGCAATACGCTACAGAAGCGCTCGGGCGCTGCCAAAGCCGTTGCGCAGCTTGCGCTCTCTCGACAGGATATTGCCGGACAAGCGGGGTTAGTCGTCTCTGCGTGAGGGCGGTTCGGTTTGACTTGACGGTAATCGTAACGCGAGCCCGAAAGAACCCAATGGCCTCTGCTCCCGGATGTCGCTCACCGATTTGACGGACGGCAGCAGTCCGCTGCGCTGGCCGATGGCCCGCGGACCTGCCGTGATCGCCAGGGGTGCTTGCCAGCAAGACCGGCAAGTCCCCGGGAACCAGGTCGGGATCGCGAAGCTCCAGGCGTCGAGAGGTTCTCGGGGGTGTGGTTCCTCATCCCGCCGGCGGACGGGGCAGTGAAGGTTTTCGGCCATTATGGTCTTGTCACTAACTGGATGGCTGCATCAGTGTTAGATTGCCGACCTTTGTCAATCCCGTGACGAACGGCCGAGTAGCGCCAACTCCCGACCAGCTGTGGGGCGCATCCTATCGCGGCTGTGCGCGGACGATTTCAGACCTCCCCGCCCTCATCCCGGAACGCCTCAGAACGGGGGCGTCGACACCTCACGTGAGTAATGCCCGCATTTGCCGCCTTGGCCGCGATTCCGGGCGCCGATGTAGCAGGCTACTCGCGCCTGATGGGACCGGACGAGGAAGACACGCACGAGCGGCTCAAGGTTCATCGCCGTGAGCGCCTCGACGATCACGCAGAGAGCTGAACTGAGCCTGCAACGGAGACAGCGGCGGATTGGTTCGGCGACGGCGCCGCTTTATACTAGCAAAATGAAACATGCCGATTGCGCTGCATGGAGTGAATGGGGAAGGAAGGCGATCATGACAAATCCGAGCCGGCGATCAGTGCTGCGCCGTTCATTGGGCTTGATTGCGGCCGGGACCTTGGCCCGGCCCTATATTGCGAACGCAGCGGCCAAGACCGTGGAGGCGTGGTGGAATCAGGGCTACCTTCCTGAGGAGGACGTCGCCTTCCGCGCGTTGGTTGCCGATTACGAGAAGGCGAGCGGCGACAAGGTCGACTACAGCCTAATCCCGAACGCGCCACTGCGGCAAAAGGAGATCTCAGCGATCGAGAGCGGTGGCGTTCCCGACGTGATGGAGGTGGCCGATATACGGTTTACCCCGCTGAACGCCTGGGATGACCACCTCCTCGCCCTCGACGACATCGTCGAACCCGAGAAGTTCCGCTTTAGCCCGACCGCGCTCGGCTGCTGCTATCACTACAACAACACGACGAAGAAACGTGCCTATTACATGGCTCCGATGAAGTTGGGGACCTGGCCGTTCCATTTCTGGGGATCTCTGGTCGAGAAAGCGGGCTACAAAGTCTCCGACGTCCCGAATACCTGGGATGCCTTCCTCGACTTCTTTATGCCGGTGCAGGACAAGCTGCGCGGGCAAGGGATGCGTAATATCTACGCCTACGGTTACCAACTGACCGGCAACGGTGGCGACCCGATCGTGACTTTTAACCAGTTCATGATCGCCTACGGTGGCAAGGGCTTCATCACCCCCGACGGCAAGCTTCATACCGACGACCCCAAGGTCCGCGAGGCGGCGGTCAAAGGAATCGTCAAGCTGACTGCCCCCTACATGAAAGGGTATGTGCCGCCCGGCGTCGTCAGCTGGAACGACGCTGACGACAACAATGCCTTCCATTCCAAGCTGATGGTGATGGATTTCGACGGCTCGATCTCGACCGAGCTCGCGCTGTACAACAAGAAAGAGGAATATGACGCTACCGTGACCCACGGGCTGCCGCTCGGCAACGACGGCGAGAAGGTGCACGCTCAGGTCGTGGGTTTTGGCCCGACGATTCCGAAAGGGGCGAAAAACGTCGCGGCGGCCAAGGAGTTCATCAGATACATGCTCGAGCCGAAGGTGCTGAACCAGTATCTGAAAGGCGGGCTTGGCCGTTTTGCGATCCCGATACCCGGGATGGCCAAGAGCGATCCGTTCTGGCTCAAGGAGGACCCGCATCGCACCGTCCATACCGAGCAGACGCTCTTTGGTCCGACGTTGCCGATCTACGAGGCCTACAACCCGGCGATCGCGCAGGTCGATGCCGAGCACGTCTTCAGCGTCGCCGAATTCGATGTAATGAAAAACGGGATGGCGCCCGAAGCGGCGATCGACAAAGCGTTCAAACGGGCCAACGAGATTTTCGCGAAATATCCCATCACGCAGGCGTGAACGCACTGGCAAGGGCCGCTAGCGATAACATCTCCACGGCGCAAAGGCGCGACGGTCGGCAGCGCCGGCCGAGGAAAATTCAAGAATTTCAGATATTTTTGATTTAGACTTCCGACGATTCCGCCTCCAATCGCTCGCGCACTAGCGCCTGGCGCGTCCCACGAGCTGGGTTGGGTTAACGAAACGCAGCGTGATCAGCAACCACATCATCGTTGTCACCGTGTAGACCACGGCCATGGCATCGATCGACTGCTGCGGACGCACGCCCGCGGCGAATACCGCGTAATAGAGCGCCACGACCAGCGTCTGACTGGTCGGGCCGGCGGTGAGGAAGGTGAGTTCGAACATTGCGATCGTGCGCACCAGCACCAGCAGTAGCGCGGCCAGGATTCCGGGTGTCAACAACGGCACAAGCACCTGCCCGAACAACCGCCCCATTCCGGCACCGTACACGCGCGCCGCTGCCTCTATCCGCGGGTCGATCTGTTCGATGAACGGGATCATGATCAGGATCACGAACGGCACGCCGGGCACCAGATTCGCCAGGATCACGCCCCAGATGGTGCCGGCGAGGTGCGCCTGATACAGCACCGTTGCCAACGGAATGCCGTAAGTGATCGGTGGCACCAGCAGCGGCAGCAGGAACAGCAGCATGGCGACGCGCCTGCCGGGGAAGTCGCGTCGCGCCATCGCATAGGCGGCCGGCACGCCGATGAGCCCAGAGAGCAGGATGACTGCCGCCACCACCTCGACGGTGACGATCAGGATCGGAGGTAGCTGAAATTCGTTCCAGACCATGCCGTACCAGCGGCCGGTCCAGCCGGCCGGCAGCCAGGTAGCGAACCAGTGGGTACCAATCGAATCGAGCACCACGGTGGCGATCATACCCGCGAGGTTGAGCACAAAAAACGCCACCAGCACCCAGACCGCGAAGGCCCAGGCGCGGGCCCCGGGTGTACGGTCCGCGCGCACCGCCCTCAGCCTTTCCCGCTTGCCGCCGGCCCGCTATAGATGAGTCCGCGCGCCGCCAGCAGAGCAAGGACGATAATCACCTGGATGCCCGCCATTAGCATCGCAATCGCCGAAGCCAGCGAATAATCGTACTGCTCGAAGGCTGCGGTGTAGGCTGCGATCGAAATCACCCGCGTGGCACCTGCCGGCTCGCCCAGCAGGATGGCGGACGGAAACACCGAAAACGCCTGCACGAACGAGAGCGCCAGGGTGATGGTGAGGCCCGGGATCAGCAGTGGCAGCAGAACGCGCTTGAAGCGTTCCCGCGCCGGTGCGCCGAGCACCGCGGCGGCGTTCTCCAGCGCCGGATCGATGCCGGTCAAATAAGAAAGCGTCAGCAGGAAGGTGAAGGGAAAGCCGGTAATCACCAGCGAGAGGAACACGCCCCAGTAGTTGTGCAATAGGCGCACTGGCGTGCCGATCAGGCCGAGGTCCAGCAGCACGCGGTTGACCCAGCCGCGCGGGCCCAGATAGGTGAGCAGGCCCTCGGACACCAGCACCGTCCCAAGCGTGATGGGCACCACCAGGATGGTCGTGAGCAGGCGCTGGTGGCGCATCAGTCGCACCCGCAAAGCGACTGGGATGGAGACGACGACATTCAGCACGGTGACCGGCACGGCGAGCATCAGCGTCTTGGTGATCGTCGTATAAAGAAACGGGTCGGCAAAGAATTTCGCATAGTTTGCCAGGCCGCCGCCCCCGTTCGGCCGGAACGACAGCCAGAGCCCGTAAAGAAATGGATAGACGAACAGCGCCAGGATGAAGAGCACCGCCGGCAGAACGAGCAAGGTCACGCCATCGAGGCCTCGCGTGCGTAGAAAGAGGCGCAGCGAAGGTCTATCCGGAATGCCGGCAGCCGCGCTCACGGAGCGTCACCCGCTGCGTAGATCAGCACGCGCTCGGGCGGAGCGCCGAGACGGATTGCGTCACCTGCCGTCACCCGTCGTTCCGAACGAAAATAGAGTTCGGTGCCGTCGGCGGTGCGGGCGAAGCCATAGAACTCCCGTCCGCGATATTCTGCTGCGTCGACGGTCGCTGCGATAGGCGCATCGCCCGCGGGCGTGAGGTCCTCCGGGCGGATCGCGACGAGCGCGTCGCCGTTCACTGCCTCCATCGGCGTCCCGCTCAGCCGGGCACCGGCAATCGAGACCGTCAGCGTGTTGCCGGCCGCTTCCACCCGCGAACGAACGAGGTTGCGGTAGCCCATGAACTCCGCCACATCCGCGTGCGCTGGGCGTGCATAGAGTTCCTCCGGGCAGCCGACGTGGCGCATCTCCCCTTCGCGCATCACCACGATCCGGTCGGCGAGCGAGAGCGCCTCCTCCTGGTCATGCGTAACGTAAATGGAGGCGCAACCGAGCGAGTTGTGAATGCGGCGGATTTCTGCGCGCATCTCCAGCCGCAGCTTGGCGTCGAGGTTGGAAAGCGGCTCGTCCATCAGCACGAGGGGCGGCTCTACGACGATCGCGCGGGCAATGGCCACCCGCTGCTGCTGGCCGCCGGAGATCTGTCCCGGAAGCTTTTCGGCCTGAGCGGTCAGGCGGACGAGCGTCAGCGCCTCATCGACGCGGCGGCTGATCTCCGCCTTCGGCCGATGCTGCGTGACCAGACCGAAGGCGATGTTGCGCCGCACAGTCATGTGCGGGAATAGAGCGTAGTTCTGGAAGACCATGCCGAACCCGCGGCGCTCGGGCCCTAGGTTGTCGATCCGCTGCTCATCGAGCCAGATCGCGCCGCCGCTCAGGTCTAAAAGCCCGGCGATGCAGTTGAGCGCCGTCGATTTGCCGCAGCCCGAGGGGCCGAGCAGGGCGATGAACTCGCCCCGTTCCACGCTGAGGGTGACATCCTTTAGCGCGTTTAGCGTGCCGAAGCAGCGGCTGATATGATCGAGCCGGAGCGCGCGAAAATCCCGCGAGGCGATCGCCATCAATCATCCTGCCTGTCGTTGCCGGCGCAGCGAAGCGATCTCCCACGTCGTGCGCAAGGCTGCGGCGGCGGGTCAAGCCCGGCCACCGGTCCGCTTCTCGCAATGACGCCGCGCACGCCGTCACTTTCCGACATTGGCGCCGATCTCTTTATCCCAGCGCTGAAAGGCGTAGACCATCTTGTCTGCCGGGAGCGGCACGTTCATCGGCGTGTCCGACAGCAGTTTGGCATAGATCGGCCGGCCGAACTCCTGGATGACCTTCTGGTCCGCTTCCGGTGCCATCGACAACGGCACGTTCTTCACCGCCGGGCCTGGATAGAAGTAGCCCTTGTCCCAGGCATAGGCCTGCGCTTCCGGGGTGAGCATGTGGGTCATCAGGTCGAGCAGCACCGCGACGCGGTCGTCGGCCAGGCCTTTCGGGATGCACATGTAGTGCGCATCGGTGACGAATTGGAAGCCCTCGATGGTGCCGATCTCGGCCTCCTTCGGTACGACGCCGAGGGCGCGCGGGTTGATGTCCCAGCCGGTCATGGTGACGGTCATGGACCGCGAACCCTCGCCCAGCTCTTTCATCACCGCGCCGGTGCCCGTCGGGTAGTATTCGACCGACTTGCCGAGCTCGCGCAAATAGGCCCAGGTCTTGTCCCAACCGTTGACCGGATCCATCGGGTCCTTGTCACCGAGTATGTAGGGCACTCCCATCAACCAGGCGCGTCCGGGCCCTGAATTCGCGGGCCGCGCGTAGATGAACTGGCCCTTGTGGGCGCGGGCCCAGTCGAGCAGCTCCGGCGCGGTTTTGGGCGGGTTATTCACCATATCGGGCATGTATTCCAGCAGCGGCCCGCCCGGGCAGTAGCTGACGCATACGCCCTGGTTCTGCGCCAGGGCCTGCATCTTCAGTGCCCCCGCCTCCAGCACCGCCTGCAGGTTGGGCAGCTTGGCCGTGTAAGCGGGGAACAGCGTCACCCACAGCTTCTGCTGTATTCCCGCCGACAGCGCGTCGGTGCCGGTAAGCACCATGTCGATATCCACCCTTCCCGCCGCCTGCTGCGCCCTGAGCTTGCCGGGCAGCTCGGGTGCGGTGGCCTGGGTGAAGTTGACGGCGGAGACGAGGTTGCGCTTGGCCTTCATGTAGTCTTCGAAGGCCGGGCGGGTCAGTTGGAGGTTGCCGGCGACATCAATGACGTTGAGGGCGATCGGCGCCGCGTGCGCACGAGTCGCGAGCCCGGCGGCGGCGGTTGCCGCGATGCCGCCAAGCAGCGCGCGGCGTGTTGTTGCGATCAGTGGCATAGGCTTCCTCAGAGAGAGTATGGTATCGCTAACATGCCCTTGACCCGGGCACAACACGGAGCAGTGTCGTGGGAGCGAAAGGCCGGACCGTCACGATTTCCGACGTGGCCGCCGAAGCGGGCGTCGCACCGATGACCGTCTCGCGTGTCATCAACACATCGGATCGGGTGGCAGCGGTGACCGCCGAGCGGGTGCAGGCAGCGATCTCCCGGCTGGGCTACGTGCCGAATCTGATGGCCGGCGGCCTGTCCTCACGGCGCTCGCGAATGGTCGGGGCTATTGTTCCCACCATCACGCATCCGATGTTCGCCACCCTGATTGACAGCTTGACCGAAACGCTGCGCGCAGCGGGGTACCAGGTCATGCTGTCGCTCAGCGGCTACAAAGGGGGAGAGGACGATCTGGTACGTGGACTGCTCGGCCGGCGCCCGGACGGGATGCTGGTGACCGGCGTGGAGCATGCGCCGGCGACCCGACAGATGCTGCAGGAGGCGGGCATCCCGGTTGTGGAGATATTCGATACCGGGAAGCGGCCGATCGATATGCTGGTGGGATTCGATCACGCGGCCGTCGGGGCGGCGGTGGCAGAGTATTTCCTGGTGCGTGGCCATGACCGGTTTGCGATGTTCTCCGCCGGCGACCGCCGCGCGCTGGCACGCCAGCACGGCTTTGCCGAGCGTGTGGCAACCGCCGGCGGACAACTGATATCGGCCCCGGTACTGCCGGCACCCAGCACGATCACGGCCGGTCGCGAAGCAATGCGCGCGCTGCTGCCAGTCCTCGATCACCGCACGGCATTGTTCTGTAGCTCCGATCTGCTGGCGTTCGGTGCCATCGTCGAGGCGCGCCAATCAGGCATTGCCGTACCGGACCGCCTCGCAGTCTGCGGCTTCGGCGATTTCGAGTTGGGCGCGGCGAGCGAGCCGTCGTTTACCACGGTTACCGTGGAGGCGGCGCGGATCGGACGCAATGCGGCAGCGATGATTCTGGCACGGCTGGTCGGGCAGACCGTCGAGCGGCGGATCGAGGTTCCGTTTCGCATCGTGCAACGCGGATCGAGCTAGCGCCTCCCTTCTAGAGTGCGCAATCATATAATTGGTTCAAGCACTGGCTCCTCTCCCCGGAATCCAGGCTTCCGGCTTCAACGGTTAAATCTTCGACACCCTCCTTCCGAAAGTTAAGTTAACTTCAGTCGCGTGGTTGCAAGGTCTGTCAAGGAGTATCATCCCATAGCATCGCCGGATTTTGTTTGTTCCTTTTGTTCTGCCGGGAACCAAACGAACAAGCCTACTGGTCTACTGCCGCGATCTGCGCGACCACCTGTAGGCGCGAGCTGCCACGCCTGCGCGCACAAGGCGATCGTCTTCGAATGCGCCGAACGGGTACCCGGGGTACGCACGGCTGACCTTGCTGCAAGGGCAGCTGCGCTGCCGGAGATACGGGGCGAGGGGCCGCGGATCCGATCGCCCGGGCGACGTCCACCGGCACCCGGATCGCGAGACTCCTGCCCCATTTCCCGAGGGCGCGGTGCGACATACCCGACGTTCCTTTTCGAGGCATAGTCGGGCATATCTTCTGTCGGACCGCAACGGCGGGAGATTGGCCGGAACTAACGAACCATTTCCGTAGAATAAGCGGACAAAAGAGGAACTCAGGCGTCAACGGCAGGTCGGCGTCGGACACGGCGTCGAGCCGAGCAGGACCCATTCGGCGGCACAGCATGGCGTTGCTCCGATCACAGTTCGTTGGTCCCGGTCGCTGGTCCTGGGAGCGTGCCACGCAATCGGCGGCAGCCGGTAGGCTCAGAAGTGGGCGAGCAGAGCGACCTGTGAGGAGGCGCTTGCCCAGGGGCGGCCGGCATTGGCCAATTGGCCGGAGGACGGTAGCATCGGCGTATGACGATCGTTTCAGCCTTTCCACGTTCCGAGCGCCGATCGACCATCGAGACGAGGTCCTCTTGGGCCGTGTGCCTGACGGCGCTCGGCATCGCCGCCGTGTCCTTTGCCGCACCGACGATCACGGTCGTGGGCCTCAAATCGATTGCGGCCGACCTCGGCGGCGAGCGCTCGGTGCCGGCGCTGGCGTATTCGCTCGCCTGGCTGGGTACATCCGTCGGCGGTATCGCAATGGGGCCGGCCGCCGAGCGCTTTGGCGTGCGCGCAACGGTGATTTTCGGGTCGCTGATGATTGCTACGGGTCTGCTGCTGGCGCAAAGCGGCAATGCCCTGACGTTGCTCATCGGCTATGGGGTCTTCATCGGCCTGCTCGGCAATGCCGGGATGAATGCCCCGCTCTACATATACGTGTCACGCTGGTTCGATCGTCGCCGCGGCACGGCTCTGGCCCTGCTCGGCAGCGGTTCGTCCGTGTCGGCGGCGATCTGGGCGCCGATCTTCTCGGCAGCGGAGGCCCAAATCGGCTGGCGCAACACGATGCTTGGCTTTGCCGTGATCGAGGTTGCGCTGATCCTGCCTGCCGCCGCGCTGATGCTCGGCCCCGCGCCCGAAGCTCGCGGTCTAGACAGCAGCGCCACAGGCCCCCGCCTGTCCGCCCCGGTGCTCGGGTTGCGGCCGGCGACTGCACTATCGATGCTTGCCGCAGCGGGTTTTTGCTGCTGCGTGCCCATGGCGATGCCACAAGGCCATCTTGTGGCCCTCTGCACCGACGTCGGGATTTCGGCATCGATCGGCGCGGCGATGCTCTCGATGTTGCTCGGCCTCGCTTTTCTGAGCCGGCAGGCTTGGGGCCTTGTAGCCGACCGGATCGGCGGGTTGCGCACGATCTTCGCCGGTTCCGCCTGTCAGCTCGTTGCAATGGTCGGTTTCCTGGCGACCCAGAGCGAGGCCGGACTCTTCACGGTCTCGGCCGTGTTCGGCCTAGGCTTCAGCGGCATCATTCCCGCTTACGTGCTGACCGTGCGCGAGTTGTTTCCCGCCTCGGAAGCGTCATGGCGCGTTCCAACCGTACTGCTGTTCAGCGGCTCGGGCATGGCCTTTGGCGGCTGGCTCGCTGGCGCGATCTACGATTACGCCGGCTTCTATGCCATCGCCTTCGCCGCCGGCATCCTCTTCAATGTGGTTAATCTGACACTCATCGGCGTCCTGGTCTGGCGCCAGCGCGTGGGCTCGCCCTGTGCCGATGTGTGACAAGTGGAACCAGGGAAATACGCGGACCCGGCACGAGATGCTCAGCGGCGGCTCAACGCGACAGCACCCGCGGTGTAGCCAGCGAGCCAGGTTTGGTCTCTCGCGCGCCAGTACCGATCCCGGATTGCAACATTGGCAAGAAGGGGCGAGTAAAGGCTGCGAAAGCCGCGTCGTGCCCGATCCGCGGCGTGTCGAGTATCGCGATGCTCCAGTCGGATCCAGAGCCTTGATTGATGGCAGCCTTGGTTAGCAGCGCGGCAATGCGCCGCAGCACCGCAATACCCATATCGTCAGCGGGCAGGCGTAGAGCTACGGCCGAAACCGCCCTGCGGCGCGCTGCCGCAGCGTGAGCCGCCCGTCGGGTGGACCGCTTGACGGGTATCTCGCCGACACCGCCACGGCCCCTTGGAGCTGCCTTAATCGCCTAGATGCAACCTCGGGCCCGAGTGGAGAAAATCGGAGCAAGCCTGCCTACCGCGAGCCGGCGCTGAACAAAGGCGGGATAATCGTGCTATCGCCAGTCGCGCCGCGCCATCTCATCTCGGCAATCTCCCGATCGCATGCTCCTTTGAACGAGCCTGGCGCGTCGCGAATGGCGCGGCTATTTCGTGGAACCCGGAGGTCCCGTCGGGCGATAAAAGATGGCCCGGTCTGACTAAACCGGTCCGAGCTGGATCTGAAGACCGTTTGCCGTTTCGGGGTCGATCACGCGGGAAATCCGCCAGTAAACCATTGACCGACAATGACTACCAAAAAGAGTGCCAGCACTACCGCGATCCCCGTCCGGCCGTCCGCAGCCCGGGTCATAGTCGCCGCCTCGATCGGCAACGCGCTCGAGTGGTTTGATTTCCTGATCTACGGCTATTTCGCGGTCAACATCTCAAAGCTGTTTTTCCCGACCGGCAGCGGCACCGTGTCGCTACTGATCACCTTTGCCACGTTCGGGCTCTCCTACGTCGTGAGGCCGTTGGGCGCTATTGTGATCGGTGCGTATACCGACCGGCACGGCCGCCGTGCCGGGCTGACCCTGTCGATCGCGATGATGATGATCGGCACGGCGATGATGGCGGTGATGCCGACCTACGGCGTTATCGGCGTGGCCGCGCCGGTTCTGGTCTTGATAGCGCGGCTGCTGCAGGGGTTTTCGGTCGGCGGCGAATTCGGCAGCGCCACCGCCTTCCTGGTTGAGCATTCCGAGACCCGCAAGGGCTTTCTCGCCAGCTGGCAATGGGCGAGTCAGGGGCTGACCGCGCTGGTCGCTTCGCTCTTCGGGGTCGTGCTGACCGGGGTGCTAACCGAACCGCAACTCCTGTCCTGGGGCTGGCGGGTGCCGTTCTTTTTCGGTTTGCTGCTCGGTCCGATCGGCATCTACATCCGCCGACGCATGGCAGAGACCCCGGAATATGTCACGATCGAGCCGACCAAGACGCCGGTCCGCGATCTCCTCCGCCGGCACTCGGTTGCCGTCATCCTGGCGATCGGCGCCTCGATCCTTTCCAACAGCTCGAATTACCTCATCCTCTATATTCCGACTTATGCGGTTAAGGAACTGGGGCTGCCACAATCGACCGGTTTTGTCGCGACGCTGATCGGGGCCGTCATCCTCAGCGGCGTGTCGCCGTTTTCGGGCCACTGGTCAGACAGGATCGGCCGCGTCCGCATCATGCTGGCGATGAGCGCGGTTTTCCTGATTACTGCCTACCCGATCTTTTGGCTGATGGTTGCCTATCCGTCGATCGCAACGGCGATCCTCGCTGCGGGATGGCTCAGCCTGGTCAAGGCCGGCTATAGCGGCGTGCTGCCATCGCTGCTGGCCGAACTGTTCCCGACCGAGACGCGCGGTATCGGCATGTCGCTGTCGTATAGCATCTCGGTGACGATCTTCGGTGGCTTCGCGCCGCTGATCGCGACCTGGCTGATCGCCCAGACAGGCGACCCGCTCAGCCCGAGCTTCTATCTTATATTCACCGCGGTGCTTAGCATGCTGGCGCTCAGTTTCGCTGGTGGTCACCTGCGCCACGGGCGAGTTGCGGCCTCCGCATAGGCTGTCATCCGGTGCGCAGTTCAAGACGTCGCGACGCCCGCCCGCTGAAGTCCGATGCGTATCGCGACGTACACGTCGATGGCGTCAGCGGGCAGCTTCTCAACCTGCCGGGTTGGCTCAAACAAACCCAAACCGGATATCGCTCCAGGAGCTGAAGGCGCCGGGTGATTCCCGCCGCGGCGCTGCGTGTCGCACGTGACGGCACGGTCCGGCACGGGCAGCAAGAGCTTGAGCTGGAACAGCGTGACGATCTGGCGCAGGACGACGAGCCGGTGGAGACCCGCCGCGGTTTGCCCGGGAATCCCGACGACACGCAGAGCCATCGTATCGAAGCGGCGATTAGCGCCCAGATTATCGGATGCCTGTATCCGCCGAACGGCAATCGGTGGACCTCGCGCTTACTGGGCTATGTCGGTCTCAACGAAACGCCAGGCGATCGGAGCTTTTGAGCGTGCCGCGCGCGTTTTCATCAGCATCTCTTCGCGCGAGACCTCCATGACGGACAGCCGGATGATCGGCGTCGCGCTGGCCGTGCGCGATTGGTAACTGTGGGCGGTTGTGGACAACGTGGATGGAGGGGCGGCTACATTCGAGTCACAACAACCAAAAGCTCCGCATATTTCCCACCCAGCGACCGCGAGCGATGCGGAAAATGTGAATCGAAATAGAGCGCGTCGCCGGCATTGAGCTGGATGAGCTCACCGGACAACTCCACCTCGACGCTACCCGAAAGGACGAACATGAACTCCTCGCCGACATGCTCGAACACGCGTTTGTCTTGGAAATTGAGCGGCGGCCTCATGATGTACGGCTCCATGCCTTTGAACTGCTTGGAGCTGGCCAGCATCTCGTAATTATAACCGGAGGAACTGCCCGGCCGCATAAACGCTCGGCGCTCGTTTTTTCGCACTACACATGCGGCGCCAGCGTACTGATCCTGACCTAATAGCTGACTGACTGTGAGGCCGAAACTCTCGGCGAGCTTCATCGCCGTAGAAATCGAAGGTACCGAGGTCCCTCGCTCGACTTTAGAAATGAAGCTCTTAGTCAATCCGGAGGCTGCGGACAATTGCTCGAGCGTCATATTCCGCTGCTGGCGCATGAAGCGAATCCGCGGCCCGATGCCTTGCTGATTTGGTTGCGCGCCCACCCGGTCTCGGCTGCCCTCGGCTCGGGACTCGTGTGCCTGTCTGTTACCTTGCGGGCTTCGCGTACCAGTGCGTTGCAGCATGCTCGAGCGGAACGAACACTGCGCAAAGGGCCTCGACCGCCCTTGCGGAACAGCTATATAGCATTGCGGTCAAGGATAAAGTAAAGCGCCTGCCGCCGGTACGCCTGCATCGGCTGGTGCGCCGCTTCGCGCGTGGATAAAGCCGCCGTCAGGCTGATGAGAGCGAGCGCCATTGGGTATATGGAGATCGGCCAAGTTGCGCGCCAAAATAATTGACCGAGATGGCTGCAATTAGCGGCGTTATGCCGCCGAGGATCGCGGCCCCGATCTGGAAACCGACGGAAACACCACTGTATCGAGCGTTGGTGCCGAACAGTTCCGGCATCAACTGGCATGCGTCGAATACATAAGGCCCCTGGGTCATATTTGACCAATCGACTGCATATACCGCGGCAGCTTGTGCCCGACGCCATACTGCTCGCGGCGGCGTGCGGGGCCGTCGTCGTACTGAACAGCCAGAACATCGGGAAGGCGGCCACCAAGCAGAAGATTGCGCCAGCGGCGAACACGGTGCGCCGGCTGCGTAGATAGCGAACATGCCGGTCCAGGCCACCTCGCAGGTCTTCAGGTCATATGTGAACATCGCGCGGCGGTGGGTGGTCAGTACTTCCATCAACGGAACCCTTGCCTGCCGACCGGCCTTGCGCATTTGCACGAACGCGGGCGTTTCGTGCAGCCGATAGCGGATGAAAAGTCCGACCGCGACGGGGAGGATGCTCAGCAAGAATGGAATCCGCCTCGGCCCGCTCAGGAAGCTGCCGGCGAATGTAGTGCCGTGAGCGCGAAAACGGCGTTGGCGATCAAGCGCCCGACCGGATTACCCAGCTGAACCAACCCGCCGAACCAGCCGCGTCGGTCGGCCGGCGCTGATTCGGCAACCATCAGGACGGCCTGCCCCACTCGCCGCCAAGCCCCAACCCCTGTACGAGTCGAAGCGCGACCAAGAGAACCGGCGCCCAGATACCGATTTGCTGATAGCTGCCGGCGGCCGAAGCGATCGCCGAAATGCCCGAAGATAAGCCCGCCCAGCGGTCGAGACAGGTAGCCCACCGCATAGACACTGAAGGCGGAAACAATGCTGATGCGCGGGTCAGCCGATGGGAAAAACAGTTTGCCGAACACTAGCGCGGCGGCAGTGCCGTAAATTAAATTAGAAAGTCATACCATTCGATCACCGATCCGATGAGGCTCGCGGAGATGAGACGGCTCATCGGAACGCCGGGCTCGGCTTCCGGAACAAATCTGGAACGGGACCACCATAATACGACCCTCCTCGGTAGCTTCATCAACAGGCGAAAACGGTCGCGCCTTTACGCGCATTGACCGTTTCGCCCGGGCTTTAATCGATGATCCCTGGGTCGCGCCGGAGCGAGCGGCGGGCGTAGTAGAAGAAGGTCATGGCAATCGCCCGCCGCTTCAGCCGGTAATCGTGGGCCTCCTTAGCCAAATGCGGATCGATAGCTTGGATTTTACCGGCGCTCATCGCCATCAATTGCAGCCGCGCGGCGCGCTCGATGAAGACCGCCATAATAGCCGCTTCCTCAACGCCGCTGCAGGCCGTCAACTGGCCGTGATGAGCGAGCAGAATGGCGCGCTTGTCGCCAATCGCTTCAGAGATGATGCGCCCTTCCTCGTCGCCGATCGGCGTGCCCGGCCATTCCGGCAGCCACGCGCAATCGTCGTAAAACAGGCTCGTGTCCATGTGCGCGACCGAAAGCGGCACACCGATCATGGACAGCGCCGACACATAGGGCGCGTGCGTGTGCGTGATCGCGCGCACATGCGGCTTGGCGCGGTAGATCCACAGATGAAAGCGGTTCGACGGATTGGGCATGCCGTCGCCTTCGAGCACGTTCAGATCGTCATCGCAGAGCAAGAGGTTTTTAGCGGTGATCTCCTCGAGCCCGAGGCCGAAGCGGAGCATGTAATAAGTGCCGGGCCTGTCGGCGCGCGCCGAGAGCTGGCCGGCAAGGCCCGAATCGTGGCCTTCGGCCGCAAGCATGCGGCAGGCTAGCGCCAGCTTCTGCCGAGTAGACCATTGCGGCACGACAAAATGTTTGTCCATCCGCTCGGTGGTCTGCTGGTGATAGTCGGCCTTGTCGCGAACGACGATGTTCATCGTGAACTTCCTTTCGGCTGTGCCACCTACTTTCATGACACGATGTGTCATAGAAGATACTCCGTCTAGCCGCAACGCGATCGAACGGGGCACCGAGCCGGATCTGACACGCATCAACCGCGCTCGTGTGCGGCGAGGTAAGCCCGAAGGCTCTTACCCTTGCGATCCCGCCAGCTCGATGACTGACTAGCCTCAGGCCGGGAATCTTGAGCGGTAGCACCATCCATGCCTATGGCGCCAACCGTTGTCCGACCCACATGCCGAGCAGGATCGGCATCGTGCAGCGACAGCAGGTCAAAAAAACCGGCCCAATGCGCGAGCGGCTCGCACAAGGGCACGACAAGTCGCTGCACCCCGTCCCAGGCTGGGACCCCCCGACACTCCCCGCCGCCGGCTGCGCTCGACGGTCGTGCCCGGTCACACGGACTCATCCGCCATCTGCCCCGGCCGGCGCTGGCCCTCGCGGGGTTCGCCGTTGACCATCCCGTTTGCCGACCGAGGTCACCAGAACAGACTTCCTTTGTTGCGCACTGCTGTTCTGCCATACGTGCTGCCATCTTTACCGCGGCGAGACCATCAGGGACGTGTCTCGCTCGCGTGCCTGACGGCGGCGTCCTCCATTCCACTGGTGGGTCGGCTCCCGGATTGATCATTTCGAGGCCTCAACGGTGTTCGCTTGCGCTGGGGCCCGTATGGCCCGCTGATCCGCAGAAGGGAGCTTTTCCCGAAGTGCTTCAGATCGGGGCTTCCGGCTGGAGCGAGAGTTGCCGGGTGGGATTTGCACTCACGACATCAATGCACCTTTGCAAGGCACACAGTGGAACAGGATAGAGCACAGGCTCGTCTCGTTTATCAGCCAGAACTGGCACGCCAAGCCACTGGTCAGCTATCGCGTGATCGTCGAGCTGATCTCGGCGACCACCATGAAGACCGGCCTGACGGTGCGGTGCGAAGGACGCCGAAGCGTCACGATATTATATCCTACAATATCAAATAACGTGCTTATCATATCATAAGAGATTATAACAAGAAAATTTACCTATCTCGAGAGAGATTGTGACAGAAATTGTCAATTGCTGCATAGCAGCATGACCATAATTGCAAGGCGGTCACAGCTTGATTGACTGTCCTACATCGTGGTTAGTTGACACACTAATTTCGTAATTGGAGGAAAGCCACGATGCTCAAGTGCTTCAATGCGGCGATGCTGTCCGCAATACTGGTAACGGCTGCGGCGGCTGCGGCATATGCGGCGGACCCGGCGCCACCCCAAACTCCACTCCCGCCGCAGGTTGCGACGGGCATCCCGGGTTCCTCGGCGCAGACGCTCCCAAACAGCAACGGCCATTGGTACGGGAATACATGGATCCCATCGAACCCGTCGGCGAGTGCAGCCAGGACGGAGCAAGGTAATTACTACGCGAAGAAAGGATTCGGCCCGCCGGAACACTAAGAGCCGGTCGAGAGCCTCCTCG
>JAFMSA010000209.1 GCA_017353855.1 Alphaproteobacteria bacterium | reverse complement strand
CCGCGATCGCCCGCGCCCTCGCCTACAACCCGGCCGTGCTGCTGATGGACGAGCCGTTCGCCGCGCTTGATGCGCTGACCCGCGACGAGATGCAGCGCCTCGTCGCCGACGTATGGCGCGAGTCCGCCAAGACCATAATTTACGTGACCCACAACGTATTGGAGGCGGTCTATCTAGCGGATCGCGTCGTCGTCATGTCGCCGCATCCCGGCCGGGTCAAGTGCGAGGTGCGGATCGATCTGGCGCGGCCGCGCGATCCGCTGAGCCTCGACTTCCTGGATTATCAGAAACGGCTGCTGCGCGAGCTAGGCCAGCGCACCGGGGACGAGGACAAGCAGGAACAGGCGCCGGCAGCGCACCGGGTCGCCGCTATCCGGAGGAGCCAGTCATGACGATCGTGAACGCGAAAATAAGGCGCAGGCAGGTCCTGGCCGCCGGTGGTGTGGGGCTTGCAGCGGCGACGCTGGGCGGAATCCGCCACGCCGCGGCGCTCGAAACCGTCCGCCAGGGCTACCAGACCAACATGTGGGGCATGCCGACATACTACTTGATGCATTCCGGACATCTCGAAAAGCACGGTATCAAGGCCGAGGATTTCCCCGTTCCGTCGGGCAACTTGACGATGCAACAGATGGTGGCGCGGCAGGTCGACCTCGGCACCTACGCCGGACCGTCTCTGCTGATTGGCCACGACCGTGGCGGCCTCGTGGCCATTGCGATGATCGAATACGCCGGCGGCACGATCCGGGTCATGGGCCGCAAGGACCTCAACCTGAAAAAGATCGAGGATCTGCGCGGCAGAAAAGTCGCCAACCAGACAGGGTCGTCGGTCGGCAACATCTTTGTCGACGTGGTGATGCCGTCGCACGGGCTGCACAAGGGCGACTACGACGAAGTGCGGATGAACGTCAACGACATGGTCGCGGCGCTGTTAGCCAAGACGGTAGACGCCATGGTCTGCGTCGAGCCGTACAACTCGATCGCCGAAGCCGAAGGGATCGCGAACACCATTATCGATTTCTACGGGGTGGACAAGCTGCCGGTGTTCATGGCGGCGACGCCGGAGTTCGCCGAGAAGTACGGCGACACGCTCGTCCCCTACCTCAAGGCGTGGCTCGACGTCGGCAAGGATTTCAAGGAAAACTTCGACAAGGTTGCCGACGTCATATACGCCTTCTACACGTCGAAGGGGTACAAGATGTCGCGCGATGTTTTCAAGAAGGCGCTCGCCGGAATCCGGATCGAACCCGGTTTTCCGGCGGCGAGCGAACTCGATCCGTTCATGAACCGGTACGCCGACGAGTTGCTGAAGGCGGAGAAGATCAAGGCGAAGCCAGACTTCTCGAAACTCCTGCGCCGGCAGTTCATGAAGCAAGCGGTGGCCTGAGTCTCTCTCGCCTGCACCGGGCGGGCCGGCTCGACTCGACGAAAGCCGCCAGCCATGGGTTCGGTGGCCGGGTTCCGGGGCCGGGGCGGGCGGGCCGCCGCCAGCGAAGGCCCGTTGCCCGAACCGAAGAGCGTCGCATCGAATGCGTGTCATAGGCCGAGCTATCAAGCCCAGCGCTCCCGACCCAAGAATCGACGATGCGAGCATACTGCCGGGTCGGCAGGTGCGGCTGCGTTCAGACCGGGCTGGGAAAGAGATCCCGGGTACTCCGGCTCGGAATAAGATCTGGGGGAGCGCCCGCCTGCTGTATAGCGAAGCCGCGAACCATAAAGATCCGCGAGATGTGATCTGGCAGCAGTCAGGCACTGAGTCCATCGGGACGGCGATTACCTTGATGCTCGAGCAGAGTGAACGACTGCAGAGGGTCGGTTTGACTCGTTCGACCAATGACAAACGAATGGCTGGTTTCGACGCGTCTTGCCCGTTGCCGTGTCCCGGCGAAGATCTCTTCACCGACAGCAGCCGCTCAACCTTGACGGCGGCAACCGCTCTTCATGCCTCTGAGTCGACATTGGCCGCGACCGTTGGATTTGGCTGAGCGAGCAGAAGGCCGGCGTTTTCCGATTGGGCTGTGTCGCTGACCCGACTGACCCGCCACGTCAGCCAGGTTCATCCAGGGCAACCCAGGGATCGCTCTCACGTGCTGGTAAATTACGCGGAACCTCCTCTCTTAGACCGCGTTCTTCCGTCCGCGCGAGTCTGGTCGGCTTGACGTGGAGCAATGAGGACGCGATGCCAAGCGCGGGACAGTATGATTGGTTTTCGAGCGACCTGATCGAGATCCTGCCTGCCGCCGTCTACGTCTGCGACGCGGACGGGGTCGTTGTTGCCTACAACCAGCGCGCCACCGAGCTCTGGGGACGCACGCCCGAACCAGGCGATACCGATGAAAAATATTGTGGATCGCACAAGCTGTTTCGTCCGAACGGCACCTATCTGCCGCACCCGGAATGTCCGATGGAGTGGGTGCTGCGGACTGGCGAAATGGCTCGCGACCAAGAGGTGATCATCGAGCGGCCGGACGGTTTCCGGGTAACGGTATTGGTGAACATCGCGCCGCTATTTGACAGAGGCGGCGCGCTTAGGGGCGCGGTTAACTGCTTTCAGGATCTGAGTGCGCAAAAGCGTGCCGAGGCGGAGCGCACACAGCTGCGCGAGCAGCTGCTCCAGGCCCAAAAGGTGGAAGCGCTGGGCCGGCTTACCGGCGGTCTGGCACATGACTTCAATAATCTCTTAGCCGCGATCAGCGGAAACTTGGAATTGCTCGAGCCTAAATTGAACGATCCGGCCGCGAGCCAAATCCTCGCTCGCGCAACAGAAGCGGCAACACAGGGCGCGCGCCTGGTCGAGCAAATTCTTGCCTTTTCCCGCCGGCAAACGCTCGACCCGCACCCAATCGATGTCGGCGAGATCATCTTGAAAATGAAGGATACTCTGGGCCGAACCTTGGGCGGCGACGTGAGGATCGAGATTCGCTGCGAGCCCGGGCTGTGGCCAGTGTCGTCGGATGAAACCCAGTTCGAATTGGCGATCCTTAACTTGGTGGTCAATGCTCGCGACGCGATGCCTTACGGTGGACCAATCACGGTAGTCTCGGCGAATGTGCCTGGGGTACGCTCCGGCGAGGTAGCGGGGCTGCGGCCTGGGGATTATGTTAGGGTCAGCGTGACCGATCGCGGTCACGGCATGAGTGCAGACGTGTTGCAACGCGTCTTCGAACCGTATTTCACGACGAAGGAGAGGGGAAAAGGTACTGGCATGGGCCTCAGTATGGTCCACGGGATGATGGCGCAGCTCGGCGGCACCGTGATCATCAACTCCCGCGTCGGACACGGCACTTCGGTCAGCATCTTCTTGCCGCGAGCGGAGGCAAATCTGCCGGAACGCCAGGACGCGGATGCTTCTCCTCCCAGCCAAGGCGCCGGCCGGATACTGATCGTCGAAGACGAGCCTGGCGTGCTCGACTTCCTGGGCGACGCGCTGAGCAACCTTGGCTACGCAGTCTTCGCTGTGAAGGATACCGACAGCGCGGTCTCGATCGTCGAAGAGGACGAGCAGCTGGATGCGGTGATCTGCGACTACAAACTGCCGAAAATGACCGGCGCGCAGCTCCTGGCTCGGATGTGTCAAACCAGGCCCGGCTTAAAGGGAATGCTGGTCACCGGCAACCCCGATGCCATCGAGCAGACCAATTTTCCAGTGCTCAAAAAGCCCTTTTCCCTTGCAACACTTGCCGAGCGCGTCCTACTATTGCTACATTCAAAAGTCCAATAGTTTCAGACGCTGACCCAAGGAAGCACCGTCGCAGCGACGGCAAGCCGCGTTACCGCACCAGATCGCACTCCGCTTCCGGTCCTGTCCACCGTGCCAGCTATCGTGAGCGTGGGATGACTGCTTTCGGTGCACCCTTCTCGTTGCTGCTGGCTCCGGCGAGAGCCGGTTAACGTTAACCAAACCGAAGAGCGCCCGCTCAGCCTTGGCCGCGGAAACTGATTTTCATCCCCTTTAGCAAAGTTTGCCGCTTTGTTCGCTCATCGCCGGCGAGAGGCCGCCAAAGACGCGCGAACAAGCGGGCCGCACGGTGGAGCGTGAGCGGAGGTTGCTGCTCCGACGAGAAGGATTTCTGCTAGCAAACGTCGGAACGCGCACGGATCGTATCGGGCAATCTTAGCGAAAATCCTATACTGCGGATGGATCAGAAAGGAGGCTGGTGAATGGGTGCAGGGCCGCTGGTAGTGACCTATCCGCTGACGGGGCGCAGCCGGGCGATCGTCGAGGAAGAACTGGGTGGGACCGCGGAGGCTATCTATCTCGTCGATCTGGCGCCCGACGCCCGAGCGCATGCCCTCGGCCGCGCCGGGGCGGTGTTGTCCCACGACACGTCGAAGGAACTGCGGCCGGACGAGATCCCGCTAATACGCAATGCTCGCCTATTGCAGTTCACCGCCGCTGGTATCGATTGGGTGCCGACCCGCGATCTGCCGCGGGAATTGCCGGTAGCAGCCAATAAAGGTGGAGGGGCCGAACCGATGTCGGAGCACGTCGTTGCGCTGGCGCTGGCTGCGGCAAAGCGCCTGTTCATCGAGCACCCCAACCTCAAGAGCGGCGAATTCAACCAGCGCAGCGCCAACCGAATGCTACGCGGCGGCGTCTGCGGCATCCTCGGCTTCGGTAATGTCGGGATCGCGACGGCGCGGCTGATGCGCGCCTTCGGGATGAAAATTTACGCAATCAACCGGCGCGGCGCGAGCGACGAGCCGACCGACTGGATCGCGACGACCGACCTCCTCGACGAGATGCTGCGCGTCGCCGACGTCCTGGTCATCAGCGCCGCGCTGACGACCGCCACCGAGGGATTGATCGGCGCCCGCGAACTGGGCCTGATGAAGGAGGATGCGATCCTGATTAATGTCGCGCGTGGCGAGATCATAGATGAGGAAGCGCTCTACGCGCATCTTATCTCCCATCCGCACTTTTTCGCCGGCATCGACGCGTGGTGGGTGGAACCGGTGCGGCACGGCCACTTCGCGATGAGTCACCCGTTTCTCGACCTCCCGAACGTGATCGGCTCGCCGCACAATTCGGCGGGGGGCGGGGCATGGCGTGACGAATACCTCCGGCGTGCTGTCCAGAATTGCCGGCGCGCTATCCTCGGCGAGATGCCGTGGAACGTTATCGGCCCCCACGAGCGGATGCTCTGATCAACGTCCGCGCGCTCAATCGGAGTACTAACGACTGCAGTCGGCGCGTTTCGCACCCGAGATGATGCCGGCCCGTGCGCTGACCCTACTTCCGCTTCCCACCCAGGTGTTGCGAGCGGCGCCTCCTGACGACCGCTTAGACTTAGAGCAACAACAGCAGCCGATTGCTATGAAGATTGAACGTTCACGAACCAGGTCGGTGATAGCCGTTCATTATTGTCCGCTTTCTTCCGGCCAGGCGGCTGCTGAGTAACCTCCGTGATCACCCTGCCGATCTTTTCCGGCGCCGACGACGGTCTGCGGTCGCACCGCGCGGCCTCCAGCTCGTTCAGCTGCCGAGCGAGGCTTTGGCTGGAACCGCGCGCTCGGCGAGCCCATAAGCCGGTTCCTCCGAGATGTCGCGGTTAGTGTAATCCGGCAGCGGAATCGTCGCAGCGATGCTGATGACACAGCTGAACAGAACATACAGCGCGACTGAATATCCCGATCCGGTCCAGGCAAGAAGCGCCGTGGCGATTAGCGGCGCTGGACCGCCAGCGATGATCGACGCCAGGTGGAAACCGAGCGAGGAGCCGCTATAGCGCAGCCGCGGCGGGAAGCACTCGGCAATTAGCGCTGCCTGCGGCCCATAAGCCATGTCATGTGGAATGAAGGATAGTATAATAGCGGCGAAGATCACGACAGGAATGGCCGTATTTAACATCGCGAAATAGACGAAGGCGAAAATCCCGACTCCTGCGATGCCGGTGATGTACATCCGCTTGCGGCCGAAGCGGTCGGAAAAATGCCCAGCGAGCGGGGTGGTGACTGCCGACAACGCAGTGGCGCACATCACTGCGGCCAGCAGCAGGTTGCGCGAACCGTGCAATACCGTCGTGCCGTAGGTGAAGACAAAGGCGGCGAAGATGTAGAACGGGCCCTGCTGCCCCATCCGGGCCAGGGCGGTCAACGCGACGAGCTTCGGCTGCCATTTCAGCACCTCGATGACCGGCGCGCGCTCGACGCGCTTTTCCTCAAGGATGCGGGTGAAGGTCGGCGTCTCGAGAATGCCCAGTCGGATGTAGAGTCCGATCCCGACCATGACGATGCTGAGCCAGAACGGCACCCGCCATCCCCAGTCGAGAAACTGGTTACCGGAGATCCAGCTGAACAGCAGCACCATTACATTGGCGAGGAACAGCCCGGCCGGACCGCCCCATTGCGGCCAGGAGGTAATAAAGCCGCGATGCGCATTAGTCTTGGCCCATTCCATCGCGATCAGCGTGGCTCCGCCCCACTCACCGCCGATACCTACGCCCTGGATAAAGCGCACAGCCGTTAGGATCACCGCCCCCCAGATGCCGATCGATGCGTAACCCGGGACGAAACCGACCGCGAAGGTCGACAGGCCGGTTAAGAGCAGAGTCGCAATCAGCGTCACCTTGCGCCCAATGCGGTCGCCATAATGTCCAAACAGCGCCGCGCCGACCGGGCGCGAGACAAACCCGACCGCGTAGATGCCGAAGGCCTGCAAGGTTCCGACCAGCGGATCGGATGACGGGAAGTACAGCTTCGCGAAGACGAGCGGCGCGACCTGCACGTAGAGCAGAAAGTCGTAAGCTTCGATAATAGTCCCGACGGTGCCCGCTACGACCGCGCGGCGCAGCTGCAGGCCGTGTTGCGCGTCGGACAAACCCGTGGCGGAAAATGTTGCCATCCCATGACCTCCCCTGGTCGCGCTCTGTTGTCGGGCGAAGCCGACAGGGCACTGTTAGGTTAAGGGAGCCGATGCTACCAGCCGTGGCGGTGTGCAAACAAGCTGCCCGGGAACCATTCCGATGGCTGACCGCATTGCGGCCTTATCGTCTTGGTCGAGCACGCTCTCGGCGACCCCATAGGGCGGCCCGTCGAAGCCCCTCAACCTCCGCTTCGGTGCGACGGAGGTGCGGCAGGGTTCTGCAACGTTGCTGCTAATCTCCACAGTGTCGATGCGAATGGCGACAATTGTGCGCGTCC
>JAFMSA010000797.1 GCA_017353855.1 Alphaproteobacteria bacterium | reverse complement strand
ATCTCGGCGAAGCGGCCCGGCACCATCTCGCCGCGCGTCGTCTTGTGCGCGTTCGTCCTCGAGGTCGTGAAGCCGAACGCGCCGGCGCGTACTGCCTCTTCGGTAAGGCGGCGCATGTCGGCGATGTCCTGCGCGGTCGCCGGCTCTCGCCGGATCGCCCGGTCGCCCATGACATAGACCCGCAACGGGTGATGCGGAACCTGCGCGCCGACATCGATCGTCCGCGGCATCCGCTCGAGCGCATCGAGAAAATCAGGGAAACTTTCCCAATCCCATCGAAGGCCTTCGCCGAGCACCGGGCCCGGGATGTCCTCGACACCCTCCATCAGATCAATCAGCGCATCGCGGTGGTGCGGCCGCACCGGTGCAAAACCGACCCCGCAATTGCCGAACAGGATCGTCGTGACGCCGTGCCAGGAGGAGGGGGCGAGGACCGGATCCCATGTCGCCTGTCCATCGTAATGCGTGTGAACATCGACCCATCCTGGCGTCACCAAGAGTCCGGCCGCGTCCATCTCGCGACGGGCCGGTCCCGTCTTTCCGCCAACCGCGGCAATGTGCCCGCTGTCGATCGCGAGATCGCCGGTGAATGCCGGGCGGCCGGTGCCGTCGACTATCGTGCCGCCGCGAATAACGAAGTCGTGCATGGCGGGAACCTTTCGCTGCCGCAAACCGGAACGTGCAGAATGCCTCCTATCAGGCTCTCTCGATATGCTGAGCGAGCAATACTGATTTGCGCGGCTAGGTCTGCGTGCGCTTTTTTTGTTGCATGCTTGCGATGCAAAATGGCCCGAGGCCCAGCGCTCGCAAAGGAGGAAACATATGGATCCGATCGTCGGTAGCGGCAGATACACCTACAAAGTGCGCGAGGATTGGGCGCGTCCTCCCGAGGGACTGGAAGTGAGGGCATGCGCCGTTTCCGTCGATTCTCGAGACCGCGTCTACTGTTTCAATCGCAGCCCCGAACATCCGATCGTGATCTTCGATCGCGACGGCAGCTTTCTTTCCTCGTGGGGAGCGGGGATGTTTACGTTTCCGCATGCAATCCGCATTGATGAGCATGATTTCGTGTGGCTCTGCGACGAGCATCACGGGCAGTTCATGAAATTCACAACAGACGGGCGGCTGTTGCAGACCATCGGCACCAAGGGTCAACGCTCCGATACCGGTGTGCCGGCGGACGATTTCAGCTCGGCGGCCTGGAAAAAAGTGACGCATGCCGGTGGTCCGTTCAACCTCCCCACGGACATCGCGTTCGCGCCCAGTGGCGAGATGTTTGCGACCGACGGTTATGGCAATGCGCGTGTGCACAAATTCTCGCCAGAGGGCCAATATCTCTTCTCCTGGGGTGAGCCGGGCAATGGGCCGGGGCAGTTCAACCTGCCGCACGGCGTGTGGATCGATCGCCGCGGACGTGTGCTGGTCGCCGACCGCGAAAACGACCGGGTCCAGATCTTCGACCAGAACGGCAGGCTGCTGACCATCTGGCCGACGGAATTGATCGGCCCGGCGTTCTTCTATGTCGACGACGACAATGTCGTCTATATCCCCGAGCATAATGGTGGCATGGTCAGCATTCTGACGCTCGACGGCGAGCGTCTGGCGCGCTGGGGTGGCCCGGTTCACCGCTCCTGCCACGGGATCTGGGTCGATTCACACGGCGATCTTTACGTCGTGCAACCGGGCGAATGGGGCCGCGTGCGACGGGTCGTAAAGTACGAGCGACAATAAGCTGGCCAGTAAGTGCGACTGCGAAAATTTTTCGATTTAATAGGTGCCCCTTGGATAGGGCGCGCCTGTTCGCCGGGCGATTCGACACCGGCGGCAGGCGGGAGGATAGCGCGGCCGTCGTCCAGGAGCCTGACTGAACACTCGCACAGCGGAACCAGACGGTCTTTCGGAGAAGCCTCGGACCAGCCGCCCGTGACTTGCACCGGCAGGCAGCTTCCCGGCTTGCGGCATGCACCGGAGGCGGATCCCGGGCGACGGCGCCACCTGCCCCTGCGACGACGTTTCGACTTACGAGAAGGTCTGCTGCCGAAGAAAGGACTGATCTGGACCGGGCTGCCGAGGCCATCAGACAGTCTGGAGTTCCAGACATCGATCAGAAGGATCCCTATGGCTGCAACACGAACCCGCGTACGGGTCTGGGGGGTTCGACTACCGGCACAGTGTCGGTTTATCGCACTCATTGTTGGCGCCTTCTTGAGCACGATTTATGGGATGGGCGCGGCCGAGCCTCTTCAGTCGAGCCGTTTGCGAGGCTTGGCCATACGCTGGGCGACGTCGCGCCAGTTGGCAGCAGCAGATCGTTGGTTTCGAGCGCTGCAGCGGGAT
>JAFMSA010000796.1 GCA_017353855.1 Alphaproteobacteria bacterium | reverse complement strand
TCGGTGAGGGGCAAAGGATCGTAATCCGGCATTCGCCAGTCTCCGGCAGCTTCGGGGCAGGGTCGCGCGTCTGACCGGCCTGAGCAACAGTAAATCGCCGCCTTCGCGGTTTGGGGGGACTGCCCCTGCGCCCGTGACCACGGGCTGCCCCAAATCCGACCCCTTGGTGGCATGGGCCGAGTCGGTTGGAAAGCCGACCTGAGCGTCTGGACCCGAATCGGCGGGGTTTCGCCGTACCGCCCGTTTTGCTCGCGAAGGCGGCATTCCGATCCGACGACACAGAAGTAGTTGGCCCACCCCCCGAAAGCGCGTGGTTCGGCTGATCATCCCTGATCACGCATTGGCTGCCGCCGCTACCCGGTGCCAGCGGCTGGGCGTAATCCTCGCTCATCTCACCCAGCCGTGTCAGCCTTCCTCGGAAGGGGTGCCGGGGCCGGCCTGCAAATCGTGCTTTTCGAGGCTTGCTCGGCGTTCACTCGCGTTGCGGCCTGCACACTCGCGCTGTTAGCAAATAGTGACACGTTAATCGAAGGCTTCAGCCATTTTCGTTACCTCCATGCCCGCTCCGGTTGCTTCCGGCTGGGGTGAATCGCCGGTGGGGCTTGCACTCACCGGCAAGCGCCGCGCTGTCACGGCGCACCCTAATTCCGGTCATTGCTTGACACCGGCGCAGATAGCTCAGCGGAGGGGCGGAGCGCCTCAGATTCGCACGGGCGGACCGCACTCCACTACAGCAGTGGAACGATGAAGAGGCATTTGTTGGGACAGGCATTGGCGGACTTGATCGTCCCTTGGCATAGTCTTGAATAGAAGACGCGGTTGAGGGCGGGCAAGAGAACATGCAAACCTACGATTACATTGTTATCGGCGCTGGGTCGGCCGGTGCGGCCGTCGCGAACCGGCTGTCGGCAGACCCGCGCAACAAGGTGCTGCTGCTCGAGGCCGGTCGGGCTAGCCATCCCTGGTCGTTCATTCCGATCGGAATGGCCCGGCTGATCACCAACCCCGCAGCCAACTGGCTCTATTCCTCCGAGCCTGAGGCGAGCACCAACGGCCGCCGGCTCCCGGTACCACGCGGCAAACTGCTCGGCGGTTCCAGCTCGATTAACGGAATGGTATTTGTCCGCGGCCAGGCCCAGGACTTCGATACCTGGGCGCAGATGGGCAACCGCGGCTGGAGCTACACTGAGGTCCTGCCCTTCTTCAAGCGAATGGAAAGCTATGCCGGCGAGGGCGACGATGACTATCGCGGTCGCGAGGGCCCGCTGCGCGTCACCAACCCGGGATCGCGCGATCCGCTTTTCGCGACGATCATCAAGGCAGCGGCGCAGATCGGGATCCGGCACAACCCGGATTACAACGGCGCCAGTCAGGCAGGCATCGCGATGAGTCAGGCGACGATTGCCGGCGGCCGCCGGGTGAGCACGGCGCGCTGCTATCTCGATCCGGTCCGCAGCCGCCGGAACCTGCATATCGAGACGCGGGCTTTGACCGAGGGGCTGGTGCTCGACGGGAAGCGGTGCACCGGCGTCCGCTATTCCGTCGCCGGCCAGGTGCGCGAGGCTCGGGCGGGGAGCGCGGTCGTGGTAAGTGCAGGCGCGTTCAACTCGCCGCAATTGCTGGAGTTATCCGGCATCGGCCAGCCCGAACGCCTGCGCAATCTCGGCATCGAGGTCCGCCATGAGCTGCCCGGCGTCGGCGAGAACCTGCGCGACCATTACGTTCCGCGCACCCGCTGGCTGGTCGGCAAAAAAGGCATCACCTTTAACGATCGGGGGCGCGGCCTCGGCCTGGCGCACCAGGTGCTGCGGTACGCGCTGTTCCGGCAGGGCATGTTGGCGATGACGGGCGCCCCGATCCGCGCGTTCGTGTGCTCGCGCGAGGGCCTGGAGGCACCGGACCTGATGCTGGGTTGGATCCCGATGCTGACTGAACCCAGTCCGCGAGGCCCGAGGATATCGCGGCAGTCGGGTCTGACCCTTTATGCCCACGCGATGCGCCCGGAGAGCAAGGGACATGTTCACATCATCGCGGCAGATGCGCGCCGGCCGCCGGCGATCAACTTCAATTTTCTGTCGTCGCCGCCCGACGCGGAGCTGACGGTGCGCGCGGTTCGCATTGCCCGCGAGATCATGACCGCTCCCGCCATGACCCCCTTTCAGGTGAGCGAGGTCGCGCCGGGAGCCAACCGGACCACCGATGACGAAATCCTCGACTGGGTGAAGACGGCGGCAGAAACTACTTACCACCCGGTCGGCACCTGCAAGATGGGGTCCGACGCGATGGCGGTCGTCGATGCCCAGCTTCGCGTCCATGGCATTGCGGGCCTGCGGGTCG
>JAFMSA010000795.1 GCA_017353855.1 Alphaproteobacteria bacterium | reverse complement strand
AGTTGCAGTTGCAGTTGCAGGGCTCGCGGCCGATTTGCGGGATGGGGATACAAATCCAAGGCGCGCGGCGACGGCTTGCACTTCATGCCGGGCGATAACTGGCGGCACGGCAAATTGCGGCCGGCATCGGCACGATGGTCGCGCGCGGCGAAGCCCATACACGTGTCGTCTGCAGGCCGGTGGCTGGCTCCGTCGCTCGTTGTCGAGTGCGAACCGCACCGGAAACGCACAGGCGATCTGATTACCGGGCTCGATTAGCGCCTCGCGACCTTCGCGACGCTCTGGGCCGCATGATTTCGACCAAGGTCGACGTCGCCTGCCTGCGCAGGAGCAGGAAGATCAAAGCGGCTCAGCGCGCCCTGCCCAAGGCAAACGGTCAGCGCGCGGTACGAATCCGACGGCTGAGGACCAAATGCAGCCGCCGCGCGCAGGGATCGCAGCCATCAGACGACGGCCCGGCTCGTCCGCGAATACGGCGCCATCACAACCGAGGGTCTGTCGATCCGCTCCATGACAGCTTCCGCCGGAGACACGGTCAAGAAGCGACAATCAGACGACCTTTCGCGCGTTCGGGCGGCGGTTCCTGCCGCCTCGGACGTTGGTCGCTTGCAAACACGGCCAGCGCCCGGTGGCTGGCATCGCCCCTTTGGCGGGACGGGAGATGCCGAGACCGAATGAAGTGTTTCGCGACAATCAGAATGCGGAAGCCGCAGTTCTCGACGTTTAGTTTACTTCGTGTTCCGGGGCGGTGCCGCCGCGCCGGCTCGCTGGTTCACAACGCCGCTTCCCCGTGGAATCCGGACCCCCCACCAGAGCCGCCCCGCGGCTTGATGGCGGTAGTTCATGGGGTTGCGGTACGGGCTCTTCGGACCGATCCTAGTGTGCGCCATGTGTATTGCGAGCGATCGAGGAGATCGGATGGGTAAAATAGTTCCGTTCCCATCACCGCGCCCCGACAAATCCGCGGCGAAGCCCGCTGGACAGCATCATCCGCCGGAGACCGTTTTCCACGATCGCGGCTGGCGGATCCTGAAACTGCCAAGTGCGGGGCGCTTCCTCGCCGTTTCGGCCTATTGCCGCCGGGGCATCGAGGTCGGCCGCTTCGATCCCTTGGCCACCTCGCGTGATCAGCACCGCAGGAGCGAGATTGCGATCCTGACCCGTTGCGTGGGAGATGAGCGCCTGGCCCGCTGCGCCATTGCCTGGCTCAATTCGGGAGGGCCGCCAAACGCGATCCTCGGTCCCTTTGTCGTCGTGACCGGAGGCCGCTACCGCTATTGGCGCGACGCAATTATCGAGGTCGCTGCCATCGGCGGCAAGCGGCTCGTGCGGCTGATCGACGGCAGCATCGCAATCGCCCGCGAGCCCGAGCCGGTGCCATTGCTCGACCTGTTCGCGCCGCTCAAGGAAAACCGGCGTCGCGCCGCTTTCGATCTGTTACCGCGCGAGACCCGGGCAGCCATCCTGCGCTGGGCAGACCCTCGGGGTCAGTTCGGCGCCCTCCTGCGCTGAGCAAATCGCCGCAGTTTGTTGAGATCGCCTGCGCTTGCCGCAACCCTGACCTGCTTTGCGCGGCACTGCGTCCGGCCGCCCCCTTGCCTCCTTGCCAGCGGGTCACCGCCCGCCCATACTCATAATAATGCGGCGTCTTTCACTGAATCCTGGTTTCGAGGAGTCTGCCGGCACTCCCGTGCGGCCTTGCGATCACCCCGGTTGCGCCGCCGGGGGAGAGTTTCGTGCACCCAAATCGCGACTGCAGCTCAATGACTACTATTGGTTTTGTCTTGAGCACATCCGCACGTATAACGCCGCGTGGAACTACTACGCCGGGATGAACGAAACGCAAATCGAGGCCGAGATCCGTCTCGACACGGTCTGGCAGCGCCCCAGCTGGAAGTTGGGCGATCGCCATAGCCCGGGTCATGCCGACCGGATTCGCGACTATTTCGGTCTGTTCTCCGATGGACAGCAAAATGGGCGGGCTTACGGCCGCCGGCACAGCAACGGCGAGGGCGAGGCTGCGCGGCGTGCGCTTTCCGCACGCGAGCAGGCGCTGGCCGTCTTCGAAATCGAGCCGCCCTTTACGCCGGGGCGGCTCAAGGAGCGGTACAAAACCCTGGTCAAACTGCACCATCCCGATGCCCATGGCGGCGACCGGGCGGCCGAAGAAAAACTGAAGATTATCAACCAGGCCTACGCGACCTTGAAAGCCAGTTATTTCGGATGAACCGCCGCGCCGCGGTACCTTTAACCCCGCCCGATCCACATATGAGGACGTAAGAGAAGAATGCCATCCGCTCAGCCCACGGCGCCTTCTAACTCTGCTTTTCCTTTGGATAA
>JAFMSA010000208.1 GCA_017353855.1 Alphaproteobacteria bacterium | reverse complement strand
CGCAGCCGGGCACCGCGTGCTGCTGATCGATCTCGACCCGCAGGGCAATGCGAGCACGGGGCTCGGTGTCGATCGCCCGGCGCGTTCGATGACCAGCTACGAACTGATCCTCGGGGAGAGCGAGCTCGAACCGGCTGTCGTGGCGACGGATGTCCCGCGCCTGTCGATCGTCCCGGCCTCGCAGGACCTCGCCGGCGCCGAACTGGAGATCGCCGCGCGCGAACGGCGCGAGTTTCTGCTCAGGCGAGCCATCCGCAGCCGGGTGCACGAGCATGACGAGGTGCTGATCGACTGCCCGCCTTCGCTGAACCTCTTGACGATCAACGCGCTCGTCGGTGCCGATTCGGTTATGGTGCCGCTGCAATGCGAATTTTACGCGCTCGAAGGACTGGCCCAGCTGATGCGCACGATCGAACGGGTGCAGCGGGCCCTCAATCCCCGTCTGATCCTGCAAGGGATTGTGTTGACGATGTATGACCAGCGCAACAATCTGTGCGATCAGGTTGCTGCGGACGTCCGCGGGCATTTCGGCGCCAAGGTCTTCGACACGATGATCCCGCGCAACGTCCGCATCGCGGAGGCCCCCTCGCACGGCAAGCCCGTGTTGATTTACGACCACGGCTGCGCCGGCTCGCAGGCTTATATCCGGCTCGCGGTCGAGGTGCTCCGCCGCGGCGCGACGGCAGCGAGATGAGTGGGCGAGCAAGAGAACGACAGCTCGGCCGCGGTCTGGCCGCATTGTTCGGCGAGGCGGAAATCGACGCCGCTGCCGAACCGGCCAGCCGGCGCGTCCCGATCGAATTGATCCGGCCCGCCGCGTTCCAGCCGCGACGGCGGTTTGCCGAGGCCGAACTCGATGCGCTCGCGCAATCTATCCGGGAGAAAGGGATCCTGCAGCCTTTGCTGGTGCGCTCCGTCGCGGAGGAGGAGGCCGCGTTCGAGCTCGTCGCCGGTGAGCGGCGGTGGCGCGCGGCACAGCGCGTCGGCATGCATGAGGTCCCGGTCATCGTGCGCGCACTCGCCGATTCGGAGGCGCTGGAAATCGCGCTGGTCGAAAACCTGCAGCGCGAGGACCTCTCGCCGCTCGAAGAGGCCGAGGCCTATAGCCGGCTTATGGAGGAATTCGGGCGCACTCAGGCGGCGCTTGCAGAGGCGGTCGGGAAGAGCCGCAGCCACGTCGCCAACACGCTGCGGCTGCTGTCTCTGCCCGAACCGGTGCGCCGCCGGCTCGATGATGGCGAGCTGTCGGCGGGCCATGCCCGCGCATTGCTAGGCGCCACGGACCCGGCGGCGCTGGCCGCGGAGGTGGTGCGCCGCGGCCTCAATGTGCGCGCCACCGAGAAGCTCGTCCAGCGCCGCGCACTGGCGCTACCGCACCGTCATATGCGTGATGCCGATACCGTGGCTCTGGAGCGCGAGCTCGCTACCCGCCTCGGGGTGCGCGTCACACTGGATCGCAAAAAGCGCGGCGGCACGCTCGCTCTGCATTACCTGAGCCTCGATCAGCTTGACCGGATCCTCGCATTACTGCGCGGCGGCTGAGGGTTTCGGCCGGCAGATTGCGCCAGCACCCACTGCCGGAATGCGACGATCTTGGGTTGGTCCGCCGTCGTGTGCGGATAGACGAGCCAATAGGCAAATTCCTGCGGCCAAGCGAGATCGATTGCCTTGAGAAGCCTGCGCCGGGCAAGTTCGGGACGGGCCAGCACTTCGGTTACCAGTGCCACCCCCTGGCCCGCAATCGCAGCCTGAATCAGCAAGACCTGATCGTCGAGGCTCGGTCCGGTGAGGGCCGCGTTCGGAATTGGTCGGACGCCGTGAGCCTCAAACCATAGCGGCCAGTCCCGGCGCTGCGCATCATGCAGCAGCGGCAGCGCCGCGAGATCTGCGGCTCTTGTCGGCCGGGGGCCGCCGTGCAACAGCGCTTTGCTGCATACCGGTATCAGGCGGACCGCCGCGACGCGCTCGGCGCGCAACCCATTGTATCGTCCGAGGCCGTGCCGGATCGCCATATCGATGCCGTCGGCTTCGAAATCCGCAAGAAGGCGGCTCGTCACGACGCGTAAATCGATCTCGGGATGGCTGCTGTGAAAGTCACCCAGCCGCGGCACCAGCCAGGTCGTCGCAAAGGCCGGCGGCGCGCTGAGCGTCAACAGACGGCTGTCGGAGATTGCCGTCACGCGCCGGGTCGCCTCCTCGATCTGGCGAAACGCGGCGCGAACGGGGGAAAAATAAGTCCGGCCCGCCTCGGTCAATTCGAGCGAGCGCGGCAGACGCCGGAAGAGAGCTGTGCCGATCCGGTCTTCGAGCAGAGCAACCTGCTGGCTGACCGCTCCCGGCGTGACCGCCAGTTCCTCCGCGGCGTCTTTCATGCTGCCAAGGCGAGCCACTGTCTCGAAAGCGCGCAATGCATTGAGGGGCGGCAGGCTTCGCATAAATTTGCCTATAGTTCAGCTAAACTGCAGACGCAAGACTTCTGTTTTGTCACAGGAGAAAGGGCACCCCAGACTGGAAGGATCGGTTTTAGAAATCCTTAGACTTGGAGAGTGCAATGGCGGAACATGCGGTCGGCATCACGGCGCCCAGCGAGATTCGCCGGCACTGGGGCGCCGTGGCAGCGTGCTTTGTGACGGCCGTATTTGCCTGGGGCCTGGGGTTCTACGGACAGTCGGTCTATCTCGCTGAGCTCTGTCGACTGCACGGCTGGTCCAGCTTTCTGATCGGTTCGGCGACGACCGCCTTCTACCTTTGCGGCGCGTTGCTGGTGATGCGCGTGCATTCGGCAATCGAGCGCTTGGGTCCGCGTGCAGTACTGATCGCTGGTTCGCTCCTGCTGGGGCTGGGGGCCGTCCTGTTCTGCGGTTCGGCGGCGCCCTGGCAACTCTACGGCGCCGCGCTCGTGATGGCGTCGGGCTGGGTCTGCACGACGATGGCCGCGATCTCGACAGTGCTTGCGTTGTGGTTTGACCGGCAGCGAGGGCTCGCGATCAGCCTGGCCTTGAACGGGGCCAGTGCGGCAGGCTTCCTCGTAACGCCAGTATTGAGCGCGCTCAGCCGGCGCTACGGGCTGGTGACCGCGGTGGCCGGAACGGCACTGGCGTTGCTCTGTCTTCTCGTCCCGCTCGTCGTCTTCGGCATGGATCCGTATTCGCCGCGCCAAAAGCTCCGGAGCTCACCCGAAATGTGCGAGGATCCGCGCCCGGCCTATCGCAGCTCTTCCGAAGCTCTCGCAGACTGGCGCCTGTGGTCCGTCGCACTGCCGTTTGCGCTCGTGCTCGCCGCGCAGGTCGGGTTCCTCATCCATCTCGTCGCATTGCTGCGCCCGCAGCTCGGCGCCAACGGCGCCGCCGCGGCGGTCGCCGCCGCCAGCATCACCGCGATGCTCGGCCGCGTCGGATTGGGATTGATCGTCGATCGGCTCGATCAGCGCCGGGTCAGTGCCGCGAGCTTCCTCAGCCAGGCTCTCGCTCTGGCCGCTATCCTGATGTGGCCGGCAAGGCCGGAGGTGCTCTACGCCGGCTGCTGCCTGTTCGGATTGTCGGTGGGCAATGTCATCACATTGCCGTCCCTGATCATCCAGCGCGAATTCGCCGCCCAGTCATTCGGGCTGATCGTCGGGCTCAGCGCTGGCATCGGCCAGCTCACGTTTGCTTTTGGGCCGGCGCTGCTCGGATTGATACGCGATCTCACCGGCGAATATGCGCCCGCACTGGTGCTCTGCATCGCACTGCAGCTTGTCGCCGCGGCAATCGTGCTGAGCTACCGGCCGGATTGCTCCGCGGTCCGGATATCCCGCGCACGACCGGCTCGGGTGTCAGTGCCGGCGCGCCGAGCGCGCGACCGCTAGCATTGCTTCGCGACAGATCGTCTCGGCCGGGATGCCGGTTGTCTTTATATTGCGCTCGGCGCGCACAGCACAGTCGAGCTGCGAACGCAACCGCTCTTGCGTCCATAGACCGAGCTGGCGCTTAAAGCTTTCCTCCTGCTTGAAGAAAATCGGCGGACGGGCGCCGCGCAGCACCTCCTCTAGCGTTGCTCCGGCCGCGGTGCGGGCCGCAAGCACCTGCAGACGGTGGAGATGGCGCAGCAAGGCGCGGATAGCCGAAACCGGAGATTCTCCTTCCTGGAAGACGCGGCCAAGAACGCGTTCAAGCCTTGCGGCGTCACCCTCGGCAGCCGCCATCACCGCGTCATCGAGCGCCAGCGCGGCAGTATCGCTGATACAAAGCCGCGCGTCATCGAGCTCGACCCGTCCGCCGTCGCCGGCATAGAGCGTCAGTTTCTCGAGCTCGCAGCGGGTGAGCAGGCGATCGCCCCCGAGATGTCCGACGAGAAACAGGGTGGCGTCCCGGCTCGCGCCGATCCCGTGTTCGCCCAGTGTCTGGCGGATCACCGCCGCGAGATCACGCGGCGTATCAGGATAGCAGCCGATCGCGGCGCCATACCGCGCCGCCTCCAGTGTACGGCGCAACGCCGAGCGCGCGGGCAGGTCGCCCGCCTCAGCAACGACAAGCGCATCTCCCGGCCGGTTCTCGAGAAACTCCGCGAAGAGTTTTGCAAGGGCATCGCCGGCGCTGCGTACGCGCACCACCCGTCGCCCTGCGCTGAGACCGAGCTGGGCGGCTTCGTCGCCCAGCCGTGCCGGATCGACAGCCAGTGCCGCCGCATTGAGATCGGCGATCCGGAAGGGATCGCGCAAATCGGGACAGACCGTGCGTGCGAGCCTTTCGGCGCGCTCACGAACCAGACCCGCATCCGGCCCGTAACACAGTACTGCGCGAATTTCCGGATCGGGCCGCTCCAGAAAAGCGGTGACCCGCGACGCGGGGAGCTTCACGATGCGCAGCCCACCTTAGGACTTCTTTTCCGCAGTGCGCCGCTGCATGAACAGCGTCAAGCGCGTCACGATCTCCTGGTTCAATTCGGCGACCACACGAACCGCGGCATCGTCTTCGCCGACCACCGTCGAGTACTGGTTCGGGTCGAGATTAAACGTGTTCGCAACATGCACGGTATTGGTGAGCAAACTGCTACCGGTCTTGCTGTCGACAAGATTATAGGTCGCAATCGCATCGAGCTTACCGAGTGTCGCCAGACCCTGCGACTGGACCCCGAGATTGCCCAGAGAGGTGACAAGCGTCGTCTTCAACCGATATCGCTCCGGTGTGGACTCCCCGGTGGGGTTGAACGAGTTGCGCAGCGCCATCGCGAGCCGCTGGCCGATGCGCTCGGGTATCGGCTCGACGCGGATCGCGCGGAGCTCCTCGCTAGCCGGCCCCGACTCGGCGTAAAGCGGCGTCCAGCCGCAACCGGAGAACGCCGGGGACAGGGCGGCGGCCGCTGCGAGCAGCACGTGCCTCCAATGGCTCCTCACGCAGTTGCGGGATCCCGGGCGAGCCGGGCCCGTTGTTCTTGCCCGGGGATGGGCGACGGGACTGCTTCTTCTTGGCCCCGCCTGCGGGGAAAGGCGGGGGGTAAGGGACATGCTCACGCGAGGATATTGACGATGCGGTTTGGCACGACGATGACTTTACGCGGCGGATGGCCTTCCAGCCACCGCAATACCTGAGGCAGTGCCAGCGCAGCGTTCTCGACGGCATCGTTCCCGCTGTCGCGTTCGATATCGAGGGTGCCGCGTAGCTTGCCGTTGACCTGGACGGCGATCGTGACCTGCTCGTCGCGGGTCAGTTCGGGATCGGCCTCGGGCCAGGCCTGGTCGGCCAGGAAACCCTCGCCGCCAAGCGCCTGCCACATCTCCTCCGCGAGATGCGGCATCATCGGTCCGAGCAGGCGTGCCACGGTCTCGAGGCTTTCGCGGAACACCTCAGGCGCGCCCGGCTCGGCCGCGGGCAGTCCGTCGAGTGTGTTGGTCAGCTCGCGAACCCTGGCGACCGCCCGATTGAAGCGGAATTTGTCGAGATCCTCGGTGACGGCGGCGATCGTCTTGTGCGTCGTGCGACGGATAGCGGCCAGCGGCGGCGCCAAGGCGGCAGGTATCTCCGATCCCCGCGGCGGCAACGCGACGGGAGGCTCGCTCACCATCCGCCACAACCGGTTGACATAGCGCCAGATTCCTTCGATGCCGGTCTCGGTCCATTCGAGATCGCGTTCCGGCGGGCTGTCCGACAACAGGTAAAGCCGCGCCGTGTCGGCGCCGTAGGTATCGACGATTGTGTCGAGCCCGACGACGTTCCGCTTGGATTTGCTCATTTTCTCGAGCCGCCCCGGCGTGACCGGTCGGCCCGACCGGTCGACGAGGAGACCGCCTTCGACGGGTTGCACCTCCTCGGGAAAAAGCCATTCGCCGGCCTGGTCCTGGTAGGTCTGGTGACAGACCATGCCCTGGGTAAACAGCCCGGCGAAAGGCTCGTCCAGGTCGAGATAGCCGCATTGCTTCAATGCGCGCATAAAAAAACGCGAATAGAGCAGGTGCAGAACCGCGTGCTCGACACCGCCGATATACTGGTCGACCGGCATCCAGTAATCGACCGCGTCCCGGTCGAACGCGACGGGCGCGCGGGCCGAGCAGAAGCGCAGGAAATACCAGGACGACTCGAAGAACGTGTCGAACGTGTCGGTCTCGCGATGCGCGGCCTTGCCGCAACGCGGGCATTCGACATGTTTCCAGGTCGGGTGGTGGTCCAGCGGATTGCCCGGAACCTCGAAACTGACGTCCTCGGGCAGCTTGACCGGCAAGTCCTGTTCGCGAACCGGCACGATGCCGCAATCTGCGCAATGGATGACGGGAATGGGACAACCCCAGTAGCGCTGGCGCGAGACGCCCCAGTCACGCAGACGGTAGACGGTCGTCCGCTCGCCGCACCCAAGCCCTTCGAGACGTTCTCCGGCGGCCCGCTTGGCTTGCGCAACGCTGAGGCCGTCGAGAAACCCTGAATTGAACAGCAAGCCGTCATCGACATAGGCGGTCTCGCCAATCGTGAACCTCGCGGGATCCGCGCCCGCCGGCAGGACAACCGGGATCACGGGAAGCCCGTATTTACGGGCGAATTCGAGGTCGCGCTGGTCGTGTGCGGGGCAGCCGAAAACGGCACCGGTTCCATATTCCATCAGCACGAAATTGGCGACGTAGATCGGCACACACCGCTTTTCGTCGAACGGATGCACCGCCTGCAGACCGGTCGCATAGCCGCGCTTTTCGGCTGTCTCGATCACCGCTTCGCTGGTACCCATGC
>JAFMSA010000207.1 GCA_017353855.1 Alphaproteobacteria bacterium | reverse complement strand
CTACACTGCGCTCGGCGGCACCTCGCTCGCCAGTTCGCCCCGCACGGCGGCCTTCGACACGCTGACCGCAGCCCGCGCGTCACGCGTGAGCGGCGCCGGTGCTTCGTCGCGCGCACCGGCCGGCACGGCACCGACGATGCCGTCCCGGGCCGCCGCCGGAAGATCGCGCACCGCGTCCAATGCTCGCTCGAGAAGTCCTGCCATCCATCGCTCGCGCCGACAGAGGCTACTCCCGGCAGTAAGCGCAACTCGCGGCTCAGCTATCAGCGGACAAGGGCCACGACGGGATCGCCTCAGGCGGCGCGGCGCAGGGTCAGGCGGATCCACACGTCGCTGAGAGCCCTCACCAGTGCTTCGATATCTTCCTCGCTGTGCAGCGGCGTCGGTGTCACGCGCAGACGCTCGCTGCCGCGGGGCACGGTCGGGTAGTTTATCGGCTGGACATAGATCCGGTGGCGGTGCAGGAGCTCGTCGCAAGCGGCCTTGCAGAGCTCCGCGTCGCCGATCATGACCGGCACGATGTGGCTGGGTGACGGCATAACCGGCAGGCCGGCTTCGGCAAGGCGACGCTTCAGATATGCGGCGCGCTCCCGGTGGCGGCTGCGTTCTGTCTCACTCTGCTTCAGATGGCGAATGGCGGCGAGCGCGCCGGCGGCCATCGCCGGCGGCAGCGACGTGGTGAAAATAAAGCCCGGCGCGTGGCTGCGCAGGAAATCGACGAGCGCCGCGGAGCCCGCGACATAGCCGCCGATCGTGCCGAACGCTTTGCCCAGGGTGCCCTGGATCACGGTCGGCCGGTGCATGACGCCGTCGCGCTCGGCGATGCCGCCGCCGCGGGGGCCGTAGAGGCCCACGGCATGGACCTCGTCGAGATAGGTCATCGCACCGAAGCGCGCTGCGGCGTCGCACAGTTCACCGATGGGTGCTATGTCGCCGTCCATCGAATAGACCGACTCGAAGCACACGAGCTTGGGTCGCTCGGGACTCACCTGGCCCAGGAGCCGCGCAAGATCCTCGGGGTCGTTGTGGCGGAAGATGTATTTCTCGGCGCGGCTGTTGCGGATGCCGACGATCATCGAGGCGTGATTGGACGCGTCCGAAAACACCACCATGCCCGGCAGTTCGCGCGCCAGCGTCGAGAGCGCCGCGTCATTCGCGACATAGCCGGAGGTGAAGATCAGCGCCGCCTCCCGTCCGTGCAGATCGGCAAGCTCGCGCTCGAGCACAACATGCAGGCGGTTGTTGCCCGAAATATTGCGGGTCCCACCGGCACCGGCGCCGGCGGCGCGCAATGTCTCCTCCATTGCAGCGAGCACGGCGGGATGCTGTCCCATGCCGAGATAGTCGTTTGAACACCAGACCGTCACCTCCGCGCCGATGCGATGATCATAGGCGCGAGGAAAACGACCGCAGCGCCGTTCGAGATCGGCAAACACCCGGTAGCGCCCCTCGGCGCGCAGCGCCGTGAGGCGCTCCTTGAAAAAATCTTCGTAATCCATCGCTCGCCGCTACCAGCCAGAGCCCTGCCGTATACCATATACTTCGCGCGTCAGGCGCACACCCTAAGACGCGACGCCGCAGCCCGCCGATCGGTCGGGCGCCGCACGGCCTCGCTCACCGCCGGCTAATGTTTGGGAGCACATGTAAAGGTGGCACGCGCCGGTAACAGAAGCGGGCAATACTGCATGTGCCAATCGGTATGTCGCGGTGTCGCGACCGTGTCGGGCTCGCATTCCTGCTGCGCCGCCGCCTGCACCCGGTCGAGCGTGCTGACCACCGTGTTGTAGCAGATCGCGACGCGGGGGCCGGGATCGACCTCGCCCGGGTTCGCCGGTGCGGGATAGGTCGGATACGGATCGAGCGCGGAACAACCGCCGAGCGCTATGGCGATCGCGAGGGCAGGCAGACGCGCGATCGTCATGCCGCGCGGGCCAGCGCCTGCTCCAGGAAGCAGGCGGCGCCCATCAACCGCGCATCCTCATCCACCCGTCCCACCAGCTGAACCGCAGTCGGCAGACCGTTATCGGCCCATCGCGCCGGCAAGGCCACGCAGGGTACGCCGAGCAATGTCCACAGTCGACTGAAGACGGGATTTCCGGTATTGCCCAGGCCGGCGGGTGCTTCTCCCGGCGCCGCCGGGGCCAGAACCGCATCGCACATCCCGAAAAACCCATCAAGCCCTGCGCGCGCCGCGGCAGCGCGGTTGCGCGCCTGATCGTAGACCTCAGCCCCGATCGCCATTCCGGTATCGATTAACTGCGCCAGCCGCGGCGACAATTCGGCACCGTGCTCGAGTCGCTCATAGGCAAGCGCGCGGACAGTCTCGAACCACATGATCGTGTCCTGTGCCTGAGCGAGCCCGTGATGCTCGGGCGCGATCGCCAATTCGATCACCACCGCGCCCGCCTGCTCGAGCGCCGATCTCGCGGCGTCGAGCGCGGCCGCGGCCGCCGGCTCCGCCTGGTCCCAATCCGGTGTGCGGTAGAGGCCCAAACGCGGAGGTTGTCGGGGCGCCGGGAGATGGCGCAGCGACGGACGCTCCGCCAGGACGCCGGCGAAGAACGCCGCGTCGTCCACCGAGCGGGCAAAGACCCCTATCGTGTCGAGGCTGTCGGCGAGCGGCTTTGCCCCGGCGCGGTTAATCAGGCCAAAGCTGGGTTTGTAGGCGACACAGCCGCAAAAGGCGCCGGGACGGATGACCGATCCCGCGGTTTGGGTACCAAAACCGAGCGGCACCATACCGTCCGCCACTGCCGCCGCAGAGCCGCTGGACGATCCGCCTGGCGTGTGTGCCGGGTTGCGCGGGTTTGCCGTCTTGCCGGGTGTGAAGGTGGCAAATTCGGTGGTGACGGTCTTGCCGAGCACGACCGCGCCTGCCGCGCGGGCGAGCGCTACGCAGGATGCGTCGGCGGCGGGCCGGTGATTGCGGTAAATCGGCGAGCCATAGGCGGTTGGCATATCGGCGGTGTCGATCAAATCCTTCACCGCGACCGGAACCCCGTGCAGCGGCCCGCGCGGTGGTTCCGCATCGCGCCGGCGCGCCGCCGCGAGCGCCTGATCGCGATCGAGATATTGCCAAGCGCCGACAACCGGCTCGCGCGCTTCAATACGGTCGAGAAAAGCGCTCGCCAATGCCTCGGCCGTGATCCGATGCTCGGCAATCTGCCGCGCGGCTTCTCGGGCGCCCAGAGCACGAAGGCCGCTCACCGCAATCTCCATCACGACGTTCCGGGTGTTTCGCAGCCTAGCAAGCACCGTTACACTCCTCGACGTCAAGCCGAGCGGCGGCGCGGTGAGCAACCCACGGCTAAATACCGGGGCTTTCGCTAATCCGAGCCCGCGCTTACGCGCCTGAGTCGAAAGGCAACTCGAGACTGTGTTGACCGGGAAGCTCAAGAACGACGTCCGAATGCCCACTCAATTCGTCCCCCTCGAGGGACAGGCGGCAGACTCTCGGCGGGCGGGGACGAAACGGGCCTCTTTGAAAGGACATGGCGAGAGTGAGGCGGCACACGCCGCCTCACACAATGTCCGTAAGGATTCATCGGAGACCGCGTTGAGCGTATTCGTTCCGGATCAGCGGCACGAAGCGTTGAGGCCTTGCCCTACTCCGAGAAGCGGGCGAGGCTTCGCAGCGCCGGAAAGCCGTCGTGCACCGGCGCTTTCCATATCACGATCCGGCTCAAGGAGCGTGTGGACGTGCAACCTGTCCGGCTGAAGATCGACCCTGGCGCCGACGTGACCGGTACCGCGACCGCGTGCGGGACACACCGACGCCGGTCGGGCGGTCCTGCTGCTCCCGGACATCACGCACAAAGGCAGGCTGGCGCGCCGGCGGATGCGGAAGCGTGCGGCATCTCGCCGCGTAGTGTGAACCGGCGTGAGCGCGCCAGGCGGTTCGGCAATCGCCGGCCTCCCGAGGGTCGGCTGCCTGCGTCGCCGCGTCCGCGTGTCGATAACGTCCGGTATCGCAGGCTCGCCCCAATGACCGCGCTTTTGCTCGAGCATGTCCGCTGCGAGACCCAGGCGATGGAGAACCCGGTCGGCGGCGTGGCGTACCGGCAAGCCGAGCGGCGCGGATACGAGGCCCGCGAGTACATGCCGGAGTGGGGGTGCCGCTGTGCCTGCCGCCCGTTGGCAGGCGCCGCGTTGCAGATCGGGCATATCCACCCGCATTCGCGCGGCGGATCCGACAGGGTCGCCAATCTCACCCTGGCCTGCGAATCCTGCAGCCGGAAGAAAGGCTCCTCGCCCGGGCCAGTCCCCGGCCGGGATGTTCCGGCGCGGCAAATCGGTTGCGCAGGCCGGGGGGCCTGCCAGCGCACGTGTCTGACCGCACACGGCTTTCCTCGCGGCAACCTGATGCGGGCCAGGCAGGTGCGGGGGGTCCAGCCCGCAGATATCGCCCGCGCGATCGTGCCGGGCGGCAAGAAAGCCGGCACCGGGAGGTTCAATGTGCGCACAACCGGAGGCGTTATCCGGGGGACAGGTCGGCTGTACTGCCGCGTGCCGCCTCACGCTACGGGCTACTCCTATGCGACACGAGGCAAAAACGGCAGCGCTTCCTCCCCCCGCCTGAAGGCAGGGTCTGCGCGGTGAGGGCCCGATGATCGAGATCCCGGCACGCAGGGGCAAGGCTGCCCGGGTCCGCCAAGGCCAGCGGATCAGGGTGATCAACACGACGGGACAGCAGGTCGTCGACACCTGGGCCTTTAATGACGACGACATGCGCGAGCTGATGTCGATGGAGCACAGCCGCGTCGCGATCGGGCGGATCATCCCGCGGACCGGGGATGCGCTCGTCACCAACCGGCGACGGCCGATCCTCACCCTGCTCGAGGACACCTCCGGCGGTGTCCACGACACACTGTTTGCCGCCTGCGACCGCTGGCGCTACGAGGCGCTCGGATGCACGGGATTTCACGACAACTGCACCGATAACCTGGCTGCGGGACTGGCAGCACTCGGACTCGCGCCGCCCGAAACTCCGGGGCCGCTCAATCTGTTCATGAACATCCCGGTCATCGACGGCAACCGCCTCGAGATCCGGCCGCCCGTCAGCACGGCGGGAAGCTACGTGACGTTCCGCGCCGAGATGGGCTGCATCGTCGCGTTCTCTGCCTGCCCGCAGGATATCGTGCCGGTCAACGGGCTCGGTATGCGCCCGACCGAGGCGCATTTCGAACTTCTCGATTAGCTGCAAGGGAGGATGAAATGGCCGGCTTGCTCGAGGGGAAATCGGCGCTCATCACCGGCGGAGGCGGCGGCATCGGCCGCGCGGCGGCGCTGGCCTTCGCACGCGAAGGCGCTCGCATCGCGGTCGCCGACGTCGCGAGCGAAGCCGCACGCGAGACTGTCGCCCAGGTCAACGCGGCCGGAGGTCAGGCCATGTCGCTGCCGGGGGAGGTCGCGCGCGACGCGGATGTGCGTGCGATGATCCAAGGCGCGCTCAGCGCATTCGGCCGCCTCGACTGCGCCTTCAACAATGCCGGTATCGCCGGGTGGCAGGTCGACGCCGCCGGCAAAAAGACCGCGGAGTGGTCCGAGGAGGCGTTCGACCGCATGATTGCCGTAAACCTCAAAGGCGTATGGCTGTGCATGCGGCATGAACTGCCGCAAATGCAGGCACAGGGCGGCGGTGCAATCGTCAATACCGGCTCGATCGCCGGGCTGATCGGTCTGCCGACCTCATCGGCCTATGTCGCGGCCAAGCACGGCGTCCTCGGCCTCACCAAGACGGCGGCAATCGAATATGCCGACGCCAACATCCGGGTCAACGCCGTGTGCCCGGGCTTTATCAAAACGCGAATGACCGAGGACACGATGCGCCGGCGCGGGGAGGCGGTCCTGGCGCAAGTCCCGTTAGGCCGCATGGGCAACCCGGAAGAAATCGCCGAAATGGTCGTGTGGTTGTGCTCTGAGCGGGCGAGCTACGTGTCGGGTGCGGCCTACAATGTCGATGGCGGCTGGATGGCGATTTGATACGCATCCCGAAGCTTCAACGCTGCCGGGCTTACTCGCTGTCGGGCACGCCGGTCTCGAGCTCTTCGAGCCAGACCCTTGCGCTGGCATCGGACGGGGCACGCCAGTCGCCGCGTGGCGAGAGTGATCCGCCCGAAGAGATCTTCGGTCCGTTGGGCAGCGCCGAGCGCTTGAACTGGCTGAGCTCGAAGAAGCGGTGAACGAACACGCGCAGCCACCGCTTGATCTCGGAGAGCCCGTAGGCGCGTTTTGCCGCGTCCGGAATGTTCTCCGGCCAATGACCGCGATCGGGCTCGCTCCACGCGTTCCACGAAAGATACGCGATCTTGGAGGGCCGGAAGCCGAAGCGGGTCGCATAAAACAGGTTGAAGTCCTGCAGCGCGTATGGCCCGACGATGCTTTCGGTCGACTGGATCAGGCCGTCCGCGCCGGCGGGCACCAGCTCCGGCGAAATCTCGGTTGCCAGAATGTCGTGAAGGATCTGCGCGGTTTTCGCGCTTACATCGCCGGAAGCTGCCACAAACCGGATCAGATGCTGGATCAGCGTCTTGGCGACCGACGCGTTCGGGTTGTAGTGCGACATCTGATCGCCGACGCCGTAGGTGCACCACCCCAGACCGAGCTCCGAGAGGTCCCCCGTCCCGACCACTAGGGCCGCGTTCTGGTTCGCCAGCCTGAACAAATAGTCGGTGCGCAGTCCCGCCTGCACGTTTTCGTAGGTGACGTCGTAAAGCGCTTGGCCGCTCGCCGAGGCGTGTCCGATATCCTGGAACATCTGGCGTGCGGCGGGCCTGATATCGATTTCCGCGCCGCTGACGCCGAGAGCCCGCATCAGCCGCCACGCATTGGCCCTGGTCGTGTCGCTCGTCGCAAAGCCCGGGAGCGTATAGGCGAGAACGTCGCGGCGCGGCATCCCCAGCCGGTCCATCGCCTGCGCCGAGACAATGAGCGCTTGCGTCGAATCAAGTCCGCCGGAAACGCCGATGACGAGCTTTTTCAGTCCGGTCGCCCTGAGCCGCTGCGCGAGCCCCTGGACCTGGATGTTGTACGCCTCGTAACAGTTTTCGCGCAGCATCGCGGGGTCGGACGGCACATACGGAAACCGCTCGATCGTGCGCCGCAACGCCAGCGGCTCGTCAGGCTCGGCAAAATCGAAGGCAATCGTGCGGAACTCTGCCCGTTTGCCGGCGCGGGCGCTGTCCCCGAAGGTATTCGTGCGCATCCGCTCCTGCCGGA
>JAFMSA010000206.1 GCA_017353855.1 Alphaproteobacteria bacterium | reverse complement strand
TTGCCGCGAATGACGCTGCGCAAAACTCTACCACGCGGCATTGCTCTCCCCAAAACCTCTTGCGCGCAAATCGGCAGGGGGCCGAAGATAACTCGGCCAAGAGGGCGGGCTGCTCCGCTCCGTCGGGCTTCACCGGAGACTAGGTTGACAGGAAGTTCGAGACCGACGTTGGGATGCTTCCTCGCTCCCTGCCTCTCGAAGGACAGGCTGCGGGCGATTGCCTGGGGTGCGAACGCAACGGGTCGGCCTCTCAATGCTGGCAAGAGGAATGAAGGCGAAAGCCTTCCCTCGCCAGGCTCGTTACGGAGCAAATTTAGCAGGGGCAGTCCCGTCCTTGCGGCGGGGCCCGTCGCGATGCCTGAAGGCAGGGGTATCCGCCCCGGAAACATCCGATGAAGGTCTCGTATTTCGAAACTGGCCGCTATGTGTCGCCGGATCTTCCGCGCGAATGGCCGGTGCCGGCCGCTGCGTACGACCCGGAGACCGGCGCCAAAGCGTTTTGTGACATGGTCGAACGGGTGCGTTTTGTCGAGGAGCTTGGTTTCGACTGGGTGAGTGTTTCCGAGCACCATTACTCGCCGCGCATCCTGACCCCTTCACCGGTCGTGTCGGCGACGTACCTCGCCTCGCGGGTGGACAGGATAAAGATCGCAATGCTCGGCCCGATCGTGCCTGTCAGCAACCCGATCCGGGTGGCCGAGGAGATAGCGATGCTCGACACGATAGCACCGGGACGGATCGCGGTCGGGCTGTTGCGCGGAACCACCAACGAATATCTAAGCTACGACCTCAATCCCAAGGAAGCGCGCGAACGCACCGACGAGGGGATGGAGCTGATTCTGAAGGCGTGGAGCGAACCGCAGCCTTTCGGCTGGCAGGGCCGCTATTTCCAATACCGTACCGTTTCGATCTGGCCGCGCCCGCAGCGCGAGCCGCGCTTGCCTGTTTACGCGCTCGGAACCAGTGCCGAGGCCGGCGAGTTCGCGGCGCGCCACCATATCGGTCTTGGCGTCTCCTACGGGACATTCGGGCTGATGGCGAAATCGACTGGATACTACCGTGAGCAATGCGCCCGCTATGGCTGGGAGCCCGGGCCGGATGACATTATCTACCGCGCCAATATGATCCTCGCCGGGACCGACGACGAGGCCGAAGAGGCGCTGCAGCGGCGCGATAAGCGGGCGCCCTTCCCGGTGCGTGCCGGTTTGCGCGACGCGCTGCTGCAAGCCGATCTCACGCGCAATATTGCCGGCGAGCGGCGGCCGGCCAATGTCGGCGGCGTGCTGCCGATCAGCTTCTGCGGCGGCCCCGACCGGGTTGTCGAGCAGCTTCGCCGCTGTCGTGAGGAGATCGGCGCGGGAGTGGTCGACCTGTCCCTGCAGGACCCGGGGACTGGCGACGTCGATGCGATGATGCGAGCCCTCGAATTGTTCGGGAAAAGGGTCCTGCCCCGTATTCGCGACCTATGAGCAGAGAGGGTCTGATCTTGACGCAGAACGAGGAGGGGAGGAGAGGGAAGGCGCCGGCCGCGGTGTTTCGCGAGGGCTTTGTCGAGGCGGACGGGTTTCGTATCCGCTACCTGGAAGCAGGGCAGGGGGCGGTGCTTGTGCATCTTCACGGCGCCGGGGGCCTGCGGCTGACGCGCGCGCACGAACTGCTCGGCCGGCATTACCGCGTGATTGCCTTCGAGATGCCGGGGTTTGGCCTGTCGCCCGAGAACTCGCGGACCCAGACGATGGCAGATCTGGCCGCGACGGTGGCAGCGGCGCTCTCGAGCCTGCGGATAGACAAATTCAATCTGATGGGAACCTCGTTCGGCGGCACGGCGGCGCTGTGGCTCGCTGTGCGGCAGCCTGAGCGGGTCGAGGGGCTGGTTCTCGAAGCGCCGGCGGCTATCCGCCCCGCGGGATCCCGACCGCCTTCGGGTTCAGCCGAGGAAATGGCGCGCCGCCTCTACGCCCATCCCGAGCGGCTCGGCCCCTTGCCGGCGGTCGACCCGGCGGTACAGGCGAAGACGCGCGCTCTGGTGTCGCGGCTGCGCGGGCCCGATCGCGATGCCGATCTCGAAACGCAGATGCGCAGCCTGAGCACGCCGACCCTGGTCTTGTTCGGCACTCTCGACAGCGTCATTCCGCCCGAGACGGGGCGCTTCTACCGGGAGCTGCTCCCCAATTGCCACCTGGTCTTCGTTTACGACGCGGGTCATGGGATCAGCACCGACCGACCCGAGGCCTTCGCCGATGTCGTCGGCGATTTCCTCGAGCGCCACGAGGCCTTTGTGATCAACCGCGCGCAGACGCTGATCCATCCGTAAGCCGCGCGGCGCGAAAGCCGGTTCGGGCTCGCGGGACGCGGCCGGCGCGGTGTGTTGACGTGCGCGGGCGCGGGAGCGACGGGAGGGGCGGACGGGTGCCCGCGGCTATGGGGCCCGATGAGGTGTCGGCGAGCGTGACGGGCTCTTCCCCGAACTTGATCTTCGTACGGCGCGGGGCGCCTCACGCGGGTTGGAAGCGGACGTCCTCCGGCTTGGGCGTACCGACGAGCATCATGAACTGTGCATCGCTGACGCCGTCATTGCGGAAATAGTGCGTCTGACCGGAGGGGTTGAAGATCACGTCTCTGGGGCCGAGGCGCTGCTCGACCCGGTGCCCGGACTGCTCCCAGCCCACGGCGATGCAGCCTTCCAACACGAGATACGCGTCCTCCTCCGCGCGCGCGTAACCGCGTACCGCAACACCCTTCGGGAGGTGAATCATATCCATGCGATACCGGCCGGGCGGCGCGCCGCCTTCACCGATATAGGCCGTGCGCGCAAAGCCGGCTTCCCAGACCGGCCGCCGCTCGGCATAGCGCACGATGTGTCGAGAGAACTGCTGCTGGCGGGGATCGTTGCTGTCCGGATCGAAGGGAGAGGTCCTCGCCGGGGCAGCGCCGAACCGCCGGGCGAGGGTCGGCTCGCTGTCGCGCGGGTGGCAGACATAAACCGGCGGCTTCGGCATCCCGGTGCCGACGCTGATCGACATCAGCACCGGCTCGACGCCGTCGTTGCGGAAGCCGTGGGGCCGCCCGGTCTCGTTCAGAACCAGATCCTTCGGCCCCAGCCGCGCCTCGATCACCTCCTCGCCCCACGCCCAGCCGACCGTCAGCACGCCCTGCAGCACGAGGAAATGCTCGACCACCTCGTGGAAGTGACACGGCGCGTATTTGCCAACCGGCTGATGCACGAGACTGAGCGTGAACTGTCCCGGGCGAAGCGTTGACGGGTCGTCCGCCTTCGGCGAGCCGCCGGCGCCGATATAGCGCATCTGCGCACGCTCCAGCTCGGGGTAACCGCGGCTCCCGGGGAACGCATCCCAGTCGAAGCCTTTGTCGGTGTGGCGCCCGAGGAAGCGGCGCATCTCGCGGCCCAACGCGCGTGACCCGGTTTGTAGCGCAACGGACATGGCAGGCTCCCGATAGAGGACCTCCCCGATTCTCCGACCGGCCTGCGAGGGGCTCAAGAAAAATCGGCGAAGGCGCCTCGACCGCGCGCGGCCCTGGCGCCGACCGCGTCCGGCTGTCCCTCGCTCGAGCATCGCCGCGAGGCCCGGCCGTGTTCGCTCGACGTCATCGCTTCATCGCAGGACCGGGCGAACCGCGAGCGGGCGCCTCATCCTGAAGAGGCCTCGAAAAGCGGCCGTCCCGCAAATTTTCGGGCAGCGCATGCGATTGCAGGGGAATCCAGAATCCGGATAAAAGAACTTCATCCGGACGGGGCCTGCCAACAAACTTCAATCCGCGAACTGGCTTTTGGGCTAACATTTCCCAGATATCGAGGCCGTGATCCCGCCGTTCCTGTTCCACCCCGCCGTCGCCGATTGGTTCGGGCGCACCTTTGCCGCGCCCACGGCAGCGCAAGCCGAGGCGTGGCCGGCCATTCAGGCGGGCCGTCATACGCTGATCGCCGCACCGACGGGGGCGGGCAAGACGCTGGCCGCGTTTCTCGCGGCGATCGACGGGCTTGTGCGGCGCGGCGCGGAGGGCCGCCTCGAAGACGAGACGCAGATCGTCTATATCTCGCCGCTCAAGGCGCTGTCGAACGACATCCAGCGCAATCTCGAAGCTCCGCTTGCCGGGATCCGCGAGGCCTCGCGCCGGCTGGGGCTGCCCGAGGCGGCAATCCGCACCTGGGTGCGCACCGGCGATACCACACCCGGCGATCGCGAGCGCATGCGCCGCAGCCCGCCGCACATCGTCGTCACGACGCCGGAGTCGCTCTACATCATGCTTGGCTCCGAGGGCGGGCGCAGAATGCTCGCGACGACGCGGACCGTGATTGTTGACGAGATCCACGCCGTCGCGCCGAACAAGCGCGGTTCGCATCTGGCGATCTCCCTCGAGCGGCTGGCCGCGCTGTGCGGCCGGCCTCCGCTGCGCGTCGGGCTGTCGGCGACGCAGAAACCGATCGGGGCGGTGGCTGATTTTCTCGTCGGCCGGGCTGGCCAATGCACGATCATCGACACCGGGCACCGTCGGGCGCGCGACCTCGCCCTCGAGGTTCCGTCCTCGCCGCTCGAAGCGGTGATGTCCGGCGAGGTGTGGCAGCAAGTCTATAACCGGTTGGCCGAGCTGATCGAAGCGCATCGTACAACGCTGATTTTCGTCAACACGCGCCGGCTCGCCGAGCGGGTAACCCGGCAGCTCTCGGACCGGCTTGGCACGGAGCGGGTAACTGCGCACCACGGCAGCCTCGCCAAAGAGCAGCGCTTCGACGCCGAGCAGCGTCTGAAGGCGGGTGACTTGCGAGCGCTCGTGGCGACTGCCTCGCTCGAGCTCGGAATCGATATCGGCGAGGTGGATCTCGTCTGCCAGCTCGGCTCGCCGCGCTCGATTGCAAGCTTTCTTCAGCGCGTCGGCCGCTCCGGACATGCCGTCGCCGGCACTCCGAAGGGCCGGCTGTTTCCGCTGTCGCGCGACGAGCTCGTCGAATGCGCGGCATTGCTCGACAGCGTGCGGCGCGGCGAACTTGACCGATTGGTGATACCCGAGCGGCCGCTCGATGTCCTTTCTCAACAGATCGTCGCCGAGACCGCGGCGCAGGAATGGAATGAGGATGAGCTCTACGGAATGTTCCGCCGGGCGCAGCCGTATCGCGCGCTTCCCCGGGGGGAGTTCGCGGCGGTGCTGGCGATGCTTGCGGAGGGCTTCAGCACTCGCCGCGGCCGACGGGGCGCTCTCATTCACTACGATGCCGTCAACCATAAGATCCGCGGCCGGCGCGGATCCCGGCTGACCGCGCTGACCTCCGGCGGCACGATCCCGGACAACGCCGATTACCAGGTCCTGCTCGAGCCGGAGAGCCAGATCATCGGCAGCGTAAACGAGGATTTTGCCGTCGAGAGCATGGCTGGCGACGTCTTTCAGCTCGGCAACGCGGCGTACCGGATTCTGCGCGTCGAACGCGGCACGGTGCGTGTCGAGGACGCCCGGGGCATGGCGCCGAACATCCCGTTCTGGCTCGGCGAGGCTCCCGGGCGCACCGACGAGTTGTCGCAATCGGTCTCCCGGTTGCGGGCGGATTTCACCATCCGCTGGCCGAGCGGAAATGCGCTTGACTGGCTGCGCGACGAGGTCGGCGTCGCCGAGCCCGCCGCAGAGCAGATCGTCGAGTATCTGGCCTCCGGCCGCGCCGCGCTGGGCGTGCTGCCCACACAGGACACGCTCGTCGTCGAGCGTTTCTTCGATGAAGTCGGCGGTATGCAGCTCGTTATCCACTCGCCTTACGGCAGCCGCCTCAACCGCGCGTGGGGCCTGGCGCTGCGCAAGCGATTCTGCCGCAAATTCAATTTTGAGCTGCAGGCGGCGGCAACCGAGGACAATATCGTGCTGTCGCTGACCCGGGCGCACAGCTTCGATCTCGGCGAGGTGGCGCGTTATCTGCGCTCGGCGAGCGTCCGGCGGCTTCTGGTGGAGGCGTTGCTCGACGCGCCGATGTTCGTGACGCGCTGGCGGTGGGTTGCCGGCGTGTCGTTGGCCTTGCCGCGGTTCCGCGGCGGCAGGAAAGTGCCGCCTCAGCTCGCACGTATCGCCGCCGAGGATCTCATCGCCGCGATCTTTCCCGACCAGGTCGCCTGTGCCGAAAATTTGCTCGGCGAGCGCGAGATTCCCGACCACCCCCTGATACGCCAGACGATCACGGACTGCCTTTGCGAAGCGATGGATGTCGAGGGTCTCGAAAGGCTGCTCGCACGGGTTGAAGCCGGCGCAATTCGCGTCCTTGCGCGGGACTTGACCGAGCCTTCGCCGCTCGCGCTCGAAGTGCTGTCGGCGCGCCCCTACGCCTATCTCGACGATGCGCCGCTCGAGGAGCGCCGCACGCAGGCGGTGATGGCGCGGCGATGGCTGGCACCCGAAGCGGCGAGCGATATCGGCCGGCTTGATCCCGACGCAGTCACGCGGGTTCGCGGTGAGGCCTGGCCCGATCCCGCGAACGCCGATGAGTTGCACGACGCTCTGGTGTGGCTCGGTTTTCTCGGCGCCGAGGAGGCGCTGCCGGAGTGGCGCGACTGGTTCACGCAGCTGACCCGCGAAAACCGGGTAACCTCCCTCACCCCGGCGCAGCCACAGGGCCCGGTGCCCGCGGGTCTCGCCCGGAACGATCCGGGTTTGGCGCGGCGGGCAGACGGCTTGCGTGGGAATGATGAGAGGAAAGCCGCGGCCTTATGGATCGCCGCCGAGCGGTTGCCACAGTTCGAGGCCCTCTGGCCGGATGCGGAGCTCGACCCGCCGATCCCGGCGCCGCAGTCCTGTCCCGATCGAAGCTGGTCGCGGGACGAGGCGCTGACCGAGATCGTGCGGGGCCGGCTGGAGGGATTGGGGCCGGTCACCGAGGCGGCACTCGGCGCATCGCTCGCAGTCACGCGAGGAGAACTCGCGGCAGCGCTCAGCGTGCTCGAAACCGAAGGATTCGCGATACGCGGCCGCTTCACGCAAGAGGCGAGTGTGCAGGAGTGGTGCGAGCGTCGGCTGCTGGCGCGCATCCACCGGTACACCGTCAACCGTCTGCGCGCCGAAATCCAGCCCGTGACCGCGCGCGACTTCCTGCGGTTTCTGCTGCAATGGCAGCGGGTCACACCCGAAAGCCGCATGGAAGGGGCCGATGCTCTCGAAGTGCTGATCCGCCAGCTCGAGGGCTTCGAGGCGGCTGCTGCCGCTTGGGAAACCGAGATCCTGCCGGCACGGCTCGACGGGTACGAGCCCT